>DLOY01000026.1:36773-37170 GCA_002478545.1 Micrococcales bacterium UBA7472 | reverse complement strand
GCTTCTGGCTGGCCATCGGCATCTATCCGCTTGAGAGCAGCCAATAGGTCATTCTTTTCCCGAAGCAGTGCCTGCATCAGAGCCGACTTCACAATTCCCTTTGCGTACCGCTCTAGTTCCATTTGATTTCGCACCGGCAGCTCTGCCATAGCGAGTGATCGAATGTCGTCAACGTATTCTGGCTCTGACTGCATCAGAATAGACACCCAGTCGGGCTCCCCCATTGAGTCGGCATTTCGTGCAATGCCCTGCAGCAGTCTCTGATAACCAGGTGTTACAAATCCAGCGGCCGAAATGCGGCGAACTTCGAGTTTTTGAAAGAAGCCGGGCTTTTGAATCAGGATTTCGAGAATCTGCCTCTCTTGACGGGCCTGTGGATTATCAGCCCGCGGGGCAG
>DLOY01000026.1:15646-36652 GCA_002478545.1 Micrococcales bacterium UBA7472 | reverse complement strand
GACGATTGAATTCACCTCAGATACGTCCAAGGAAACCCATTCCGCTAGCTGGCGAGTGTATGCAGACCTGAGTGCGGGATCGACCAATTCCGAAATCACTCCAGCGGCGGCCCTTGCTGCTGCTACCCGAGATTCCAAATTTCCGAGGTCAAATTTCGCTATGCGATGCCTGATGACAAATTCAAAGAGAGGTTTTCGCGCTTGAACCATGAGCTTGATTGCCTCATCGCCTCGTTGCTGCCTTAGATCACTGGGATCAAGCCCCTCTGGTCCAGCTGCAACGTATGTAAGCGCATTGAACTTTGAAGTGTCGGAGTACATGCGCAGGGCTGCCTTCTCGCCAGCCGCATCGGGATCAAAGGTAAAAATAACGCTGGCCGGATCACCCGAGGAAGATCCGAAAAGTCTGTTGATGAGTTTGATGTGATCCTCACCGAAAGCAGTGCCACAGGTAGCTACCGCCGTATCCACACCCGCCAAATGGCAAGCCATTACGTCAGTGTAGCCCTCGACCACCACAATTTCACGAGACTTGACTATCGCCTTTCGAGCCGAATCCAGACCGTAAAGGACTGAGCCCTTGTGATAGACCGGGGTTTCAGGGGTATTGAGGTACTTCGGACCCTGATCGTCTTCATAGAGCTTTCTCGCTCCAAAACCCAAGACCTGAGAATTCGCATCTTTGATTGGCCAGAGCACGCGCCCTCTGAATCGGTCATAGCCGCCTTTGTCGCTAGCCATGACAAGTCCAGCTGTGATCAGCTCCTCACTGGTGAAGCCCAAGCCAGTCAAATGTTCCAGAAGGTTCTGCCAACCCTTCGGTGCATAACCAATTCCAAAACGCAACTGCGCCGAATCATCAAATCCTCGACCTATCAGGAAGTTTCGGGCGAAAGCCCCCTCTTCAGTGTTTAACTGTGATTGATAAAACTCTGCGGCGGCGGAATTGGCTGCGAGTAATCGAGTTCTTGCCGAGGACTCTGATGAACCCTCCTCGTAACTCAGCTGATAACCCAGCTTGTCTGCCAGACGCTCAACGGCATCAGCGAAAGTAATTGATTCAATCTCCTGCAAGAACTTAAAAACATCTCCACCCACGCCACAGCCGAAGCAGTGATAGAAGGGAGGTGAGTTCCTGACGTTGAAACTTGGTGACTTTTCGCCGTGAAATGGACAAAGACCCTTGAATGAGCCGGCGCTGGCGGGCTTGAGTGAGACATAGCCAGAAATGATGTCAACGAGGTTGGCGCGAGCTTTTAGCTCTTCGATATCCGATTGTTTTACCCTGCCAGCCATAAGCCAATCCTAGGTGAGGCGTTGGTGCAGAGCTATCGCAGTTGGGTCGGTCAATGAGGCAACCTGATCAATAATCACGCGACGCTTTGCAGCATCCGAAGAGGCAGCTTCCCATGCCTGAGCTGAAATCGCATCTAGGTGCTCAGGTGCAGCAAGCAGCGCGTCTGCAAGCTCTGTCAAAATCACGCGCTGCCTTTCGTATAGCGGTTGCCTAGAGTTGTGGCTCATCACTTGAGAAGCAACGATTCCCTTCAACACAGCTATCTCGCTTTTCACCTTTGATGGCACGATTACACCCGCACGGTAGCGAGTCAGGGAAGACTTTGAAGCGTTCTCGAGGATTGCCTCAGTCGTTCGGGAGACAAAGCTGCCAATCAGGTCAGAGGTTAGATTTTTCAGCTGCGCCAAATCTCTAGGCGACCCGTCATAACCGGATAGCCAGAACGGTGACTGCTGTAGGTGATGCAGCGCCTCTTCAAGCTGCACCTTCGCCAAACTTCCCCCAGCCCACTTACCAACTTCCTCCAAGAGCTCGTCCTTAGCAAGCGGATCAGAAATGATTGCTGGATCAATAAAGCCTTCAAATATGGCATCTTCGAAGTCATGGACCGAATAAGCAACATCATCAGAGAAGTCCATGATTTGTGCCTCAACGCACTTTGCCCCATCCGGTGCCGACATCCGCATCCAGTGGAAGACTTCGAGATCGTCGTCATAAACGCCAAACTTTACCGAGTTCCCATAATCAGCGGCCTGAGACAAGCGCCAGGGGTACTTCGTGGCGGCGTCTAGTGATGCTCGGGTGAGATTCAATCCCCGAGACCTGCCAGACTCATCGTAAATCTTGGGTTCGAGCCGCGTGAGAATCCTGAAAGTCTGGGCATTGCCCTCAAAGCCACCAATCTCCGCCGCCCACAGATTTAGTGCGCTCTCGCCATTGTGTCCAAAGGGTGGGTGACCAAGGTCATGGGCAAGACAGGCCATGTCAACTAGGTCGGCATCGACTCCGATCACGTTGGCTATTTCCCTACCGACTTGAGAAACCTCGAGAGAGTGCGTCAGCCTGGTCCTAGCGAAGTCTCCAGAGCTTGGCGATAGCACCTGAGTCTTGGAAGATAGCTTTCGAAAAGCAGCCGAGTGAAGCACTCTGGCACGATCACGAGCGAACTCACCACGTTTAACCATCGAGGATTTAGGCTGGGATACGAAGCGCTCTCGGTCAAAGTCCTCGTAGCCGGGTTCAAACTCGTTCATCATTAGCCTCCGGACACCGAAAGCTCTGCATCCAACAGGACAGTCTTTTGTTCAAAGTTCAGCTCTCTTGAGTTCAACCAGTTCTCTGGAAGCGTGCAAGACTTTGCGCTCCCTAACCTCCCACGAGGACCCTCGGCAGCCTCACCTGGATATGGGATGTTTCGGTCCAAGGTTCCCAGCAAATCACTTATCTCTTGAAGTGAATTTGCAAGAGCCAAAGCGGCTCGCAGTTCACCGCCCACCGGATAACCCTTGAAATACCAAGCGACGTGCTTTCTAATATCGCGGCATGCTCGCTCTTCGCTCTCAAAAAATTCAACCAGCAGCTCAGCGTGTCGATAGTAGGCATCGGCCACCTCACCAAGCGATGGCATGGCGGTTTCTGAGGCATCGAGTGATTGATCTGAGAGATAGGAAGTAATTGCCCTTTCAAGATCACCAAATAGCCATGGTCTGCCGAGGCAGCCACGGCCTACAACAACCCCGTCGACTCCGGTTTGCTGCATCATTCGAACTGCATCCGCAGCCGACCAAATATCTCCATTACCGAGAACTTGGACATCGGGAAGAGCGCTCCTAAGCTCGGCAATTGCATCCCAGTCGGCAACCCCAGAGTAATAATCAGCGGCGGTCCGACCATGCAGGGCAACAGCCGCTACTCCTGCATCGCGAGCTGCCTTACCTGCATCCAGGAAGGTCAAATGTTCGTCATCAATGCCCTTGCGCATCTTGACCGTCACGGGAATATCACCCGCGGATCTAACCGCTGTGTTGACGATAGATTCGAAAAGATCGCTCTTCCAGGGCAGAGCAGCCCCGCCACCCTTTCGGGTGACCTTTGGCACTGGACAGCCGAAATTCAAATCAATGTGGTCAGCTCGATCCTCGGCGACCAGCATTGTCACTGCCTCACCAATGGTCTTTGGATCGACGCCGTAAAGCTGAACGGAGCGGATCTTTTCACTTGGGTGATGGCCAATCAGCCGCATTGACTCCGGGGTTCGCTCAACAAGGGCCCTAGATGTCACCATCTCAGAGACGTAGAGACCACCACCGTATTCCTGGCAAAGCCTCCGGTAAGCGGTGTTGGTAATGCCCGCCATGGGTGCCAGCACAACCGGCACCTTGATGTCGTGCTTACCGTATTTGAGGCTCAAATTAGCCCTTTAGACGCTCGAAGAGGTAGCCGGAAAGCTTGGAGAGTGAGACTCGCTCCTGAGCCATGCTGTCGCGCTCGCGTACGGTTACCGACTGGTCGCCCGGGGTCTCGAAATCGACTGTGATACAGAATGGTGTACCAATCTCGTCCTGACGTCGATACCTACGTCCTATCGCTGCCGAATCGTCATAGTCAACATTCCAGTTCTGGCGAAGCTCCTGAGCAAGTGACTTGGCAATCGGCGAGAGCTCCTCGTTCTTGCTCAAGGGCAGCACTGCTGCCTTGACTGGGGCGAGTCGGTAATCGAGCCTCAGCACCGTACGAGTATCAACACCACCCTTAGCGTTAGGTGCCTCGTCCTCTGCGTATGAGTCAACCAGGAATGCCATCAGTGATCGAGTTAGCCCAGCGGCAGGCTCAATCACATATGGGGTCCAACGCTTTTCCTCGGTTGGATCGAAGTAACTCAAATCCACGCCCGAATGTTCTGAGTGAGTCTTGAGATCAAAGTCGGTTCGGTTTGCAATACCCTCTAACTCGCCGAACTCGCTGCCCTGGAAGCCGAATCGATACTCGATATCAACAGTTCGCTTCGAGTAGTGCGAAAGCTTTTCCTTCGGGTGTTCGAAAAGCCTCAGGTTTTCAGGGTTGATACCCAGGTTGGTGTACCAGTTATAGCGCTCGTTGATCCAATAGTCGTGCCAGGTCTCGTCTTCGCCAGGCTTTACGAAGAATTCCATCTCCATCTGCTCGAACTCCCTGGTTCGGAAAATGAAGTTGCCTGGTGTGATCTCGTTTCTGAAGCTCTTGCCCATTTGGCCGATACCGAATGGAGGCTTCATTCGGGCTGCGTTCAGTACATTGTTGAAGTTGACAAAGATACCCTGGGCGGTCTCTGGCCTTAGGTAGTGCATACCGGATTCGTCTTCGACCGGTCCAAGGCTGGTCTTGAGTAGGCCATTAAAGTTCTTCGGCTCAGTCCAAGCTGAGCGAGTGCCACAGTTAGGACAGGCAATCTCATCGAGCGAGGCTGGTGCGCGACCCTTTTTCTCCTCGAATGCCTCTTCTAGATGGTCAGCGCGGAAACGTTTATGACAGGAGGTGCATTCGATTAGTGGATCAACGAATGCCTCAACGTGACCGGAGGCCTCCCAGACCCGCTTAGGCAAAATGATTGAAGAGTCAAGACCCACCACGTCCTCGCGAGAGGAAACCATGGACTTCCACCACTGACGCTTTATGTTCTCCTTGAGTTCGACGCCCAAAGGTCCATAGTCCCATGCCGATCTTGAACCACCGTAGATCTCACCGGCCTGAAATACGAAGCCGCGGCGCTTTGCCAGTGAAATTACTTGGTCGAGTTTCTGGGATGCCATTTTTCTCCAGTTGGGAAGCGAAAACGCTAGTTTAGCGGAGCATCCTCAGCAGCACCGAAGCGACGCTGACGCCCACCAAACTCAGCTATTGCCTTCCAGAGCTCTTCCCGATTGAAGTCTGGCCACAGGGTCGGGGAAAACAGATACTCTGCGTAACTTGATTGCCACATCAGAAAATTCGAGGATCGCAATTCTCCGCTTGATCTTAGGAATAGATCAACATCGGGCAACTCCGGAACATAGAGCTCTTTGGCAATTGTCTTCTCGGTGATGGAACCGGGCCTCAGCTGACCGAGTGCAACTTTGGCGGCTATCTTGTTTACAGCGTCCACAAGTTCTTGACGACCACCGTAGTTCACAGCCATTGTCAGAGTGAGACCGGTATTCCTAGCAGTTATTCGCTCGGCCTCTTGAAGTTCTTTTACTACTGAGGGCCAAAGCCTGGGCATTCGGCCAGCCCATCTAATCCTGACGTTCCACTGCATAAGTAGGTCGCGTCTTCTGCGCAAGACTTCCTTGTTGTACCCCATGAGAAAGCGAACTTCGTCTGGGGAGCGCTTCCAGTTTTCGGTCGAGAAGGCATAGGCAGTCAAGTTTTCAACACCGGCTTCGATCGCGCCCGCGACTACCTCCAAAAGGGCAATCTCGCCAGCCTTGTGACCTTCGGTACGAGTCAGGCCCCGTTGGTTTGCCCATCGTCCGTTTCCATCCATGACAAGTGCAATGTGCCTAGGGACTACATCTAACTTGGGAGCTTTGCGCTCGGGGTCGAAGAGGATCACTCGCTTCGCTCCAGAAAACGAAGTGATCTAAGGCCACGTTCCAACTGCCACTGCAAATACGTGCTCACGACGTTCCCCACCGCCTCTTTGGTCTGATCTTCCGCTCTGGAAACAGTATCCCAATCTCCAGCCAATAGCGCTTGCATGAGCTCGAGCCCGGAACTTCCAAGGCGAACTGCGCCTGGCAGCTCACAGCTTGGACAGCTTACCGCTCCGGTGTGCGTGGAAAAGCTAACCGGCGGTTTTTGACACAGGTGACATTGCTCCAAATCCGGTACCCATCCAGCCAGGGCGAGGGATCTGAGCAAGTAGCTGTCGAGAACCTGAGGGGCAGGCTTTTGGTTCTGAGCCAGCGTTCGAAGCGCTCCGATAAGCAGCAGATAATGACTCTCCGAAGAGGTTTCACGAGTGAGTCGCTCGGCCGCCTCCAGGATGGTGTTTCCGATCGTGTAAAGCTGGTAATCAGCAACAATCTCTGCGCCGTAGCTCGCTAACTGCTCCACTTGCGACACGGTGTCCAGATTCCGGCCCTCATAGAGCTGCAGATCCGCGACCATGAATGGTTCGAGCCGCGCACCAAATCTGGAACTGGTCTTTCTCACGCCCTTTGCAACAGCGCGAATCTGACCATGCCTTCTGGTCAAGATGGTGAGAATCCGATCAACCTCACCCAGCTTGTGGGTTCGGATGATGATTCCCTCATCCCTGTAGACCGGCACGGTGCTTCCTGGTTACCTCAGTGCTCTGTTTACAGCTGATATCAAAGCCTTGAGTGATGCTGTCGAGATGTCTCCATCAATTCCGACACCCCAGAGATTCTTTCCGTTTATTTCAATCTCGATGTAGGCGGCTGCCAGCGCGTCCCCACCCTGAGCGAGCGTGTGTTCAACATAATCAAGCAACCTCAACTCGACCCCCTGCTTGTTCAGGATGTCAATGAATGCAGAGATTGGTCCATTTCCGACTCCGAGAGAGTCCAGCTCCCCAGTGCCATCGCGAAGGGTGACGCTTAGGTTGACCTCACCATCCATATTCGACTCCGTGCGCATGCGCTTGAGTTCAAAACGACCCCATTTCAGAGCTGGATCTGTAGCGGGAAGATACTCGTCCATGAAAATCTGCCACAACGCATCAGAGGTGACCTCGCCTCCAGAAGAGTCAGTGTGACCTTGAACCACGCGAGAGAACTCAATCTGAAGTTTTCTTGGCAGATCTAGGTTGTGATCAGTCTTCAGCAGGTAGGCAACTCCACCCTTTCCTGATTGGGAGTTGACACGGATCACAGCCTCGTAGCTTCGGCCAACATCCTTCGGATCAATCGGCAGGTATGGGACGGCCCAGGTGAATTCATCAACCGAAACCCCAGCAGCCGCTGCATCTTTGTGCAGGTGCTCAAAGCCCTTCTTGATAGCGTCCTGGTGGGATCCAGAGAAGGCGGTATAGACCAAATCGCCACCGTAGGGTGAGCGTTCGGGAACCGGTAGCTGGTTGCAATACTCAACGGTTCGCTTGATTTGATCAATGTCGGAGAAATCAATCTGCGGATCGATCCCCTGCGAGAAAAGATTCAGCCCTAGCGTGACTAGGTCTACGTTTCCAGTTCTCTCACCGTTACCAAACAGGCATCCCTCGATACGGTCTGCGCCGGCCATGTAACCAAGTTCTGCTGCCGCTACTGCAGTTCCGCGGTCGTTGTGCGGGTGCAATGAGAGCAAGATAGATTCACGAGGCTCCAGGTTGCGCGACATCCACTCAATGGAGTCGGCATAAATGTTTGGGGTAATCATCTCCACCGTGGCTGGCAGATTGATAATGAGCTTTCGCTCAGGGGTTGGCTTGATGACCGAAGCAACAGCATTACAAACCTCGACCGCGTACTCCAACTCTGTGCCCGTGAAGGATTCTGGGGAGTACTCGTAGAAAATCTCTGTTCCAGGAAGAGTTGACTCAAGACTCAGGCACTTTCTTGCGGCATCCAGCGCGATTTGCTTGATGCCCTCCTTGTCTTGACCAAAAACTACCCGTCGCTGCAGCACTGAAGTTGAGTTATAGAAGTGAACGATGGCCCGCTTGGCACCGCGAAGCGATTCAAAAGTACGCTCGATCAGGTGATCTCTCGACTGGGTCAACACCTGAATCGTGACATCTTCAGGAATGTGCCCCTCTTCAATCAATATGCGAACGAAATCAAAATCGGTTTGAGATGCCGATGGGAATCCAACCTCAATCTCCTTGTATCCCATCTGAACCAAAAGCTGAAACATCTTCAACTTCCGTTCTGGACTCATTGGATCGATCAGCGCTTGATTGCCATCTCGCAGGTCAACTGCGCACCAACGAGGTGCAACCTCGATGCGCTTGGTTGGCCAGGTGCGATCCGGTAGGTCAACAGTGATTTGCTCGTGAAATGGCACATAACGGCCAAATGGCATCTTGGATGGTTTTTGATGGTTCTTCATTTCTTCTCTCCGCTAAAAATTGAATTGGCCAACAGAAAGCTCCGCGACGAGAAGGGCCGAGATTTAGGCCTCGTCGCGGCCCCTAAGCAGGAGAGCGAAACGCATATCGAAAGGCTAGCACCAAAACGAGTAAAGCTCTAGAAGCCGAGCTTTCCAAGCTGTTTGGGATCACGTTGCCACTCCTTGGCAACTCGAACCTGGAGCGAAAGATATATAGGCCTACCGATTAGCTCTGCTAGTTCAGCGCGCGCCTCAGAACCGATTGCCTTCAGCACCGAGCCGGCTTTACCGATAACTATCCCCTTTTGGGAATCCCGCTCCACCCAGACTGAGGCAAAAACCCTGCCCGCCTGTTGATCAAACTCATCCAAGGTCACCGCAAGCGAGTGAGGTAACTCATCGTTTAGTTTCTCAAGTGCCTTTTCACGAATCGTCTCGCAAATGCGGTCCTCGACCGATTCATCGGTAGCGACCTCGGAAGGGTATAGCAGCGGGCCCTCAGGCAACAGGTTGATCATTAACTCAGCGAGCAGATCGACCTGATCGCCAGTCAGCGCCGAAACTGGAACAATTTCGGAAAAGTCCGCGAGTTGCCCCAGAGCCAAAAGGTGCTCGAGCAATCGCTCTTTGGACACCGAGTCCGTCTTGGTCACAATCGCAATCTTCTTTGCTTTAGGAAACTTTTGGATCTCAGCAATTAGGCGTTCGTCTCCAGGCCCTAACTTCTCGTTAGCTGGAGTGCAGAATGCGATTAGGTCGACTTCACTCAGGGTTGAGTGAACCAAGTCATTCAAACGCTCGCCGAGCAAAGTCCTGGGACGATGCACACCTGGAAGGTCAACCAAAACGAGTTGTCCTGCAGGGCGACTCACGATCCCTCTAATGGCCTTGCGAGTAGTCTGTGGCCTTGAGGAGGTGATGGCGATCTTCTCCCCCACCAAAGCGTTAGTTAAAGTTGATTTGCCAACATTCGGTCTTCCGACGAAACTCGCGAAGCCGGACTTAGTCATCGCCAAGCTTTCTAACCAAAATACTCATGACTCGACCACGCTTGGCATCCACTCGTTCGGCGGTTAGTTCAAGGCCATGAGAGGAGACCACCTCTCCGCCCTTAGGCAATTCACCAAGGGCCTTAATCAACAACCCGGCAACGGTGTCAACGTCCTCGTCTTCAAGCTCGATCTCACAGTGCTCGGAAAGTTCATCGAGAGTGACTCTTGGATTCACCCGGAAGAGATCATCACCGACAAGCTCGATCTCCGATTCTTCGCGGTCATATTCGTCGACGATTTCACCGACTAGCTCCTCGATCAGGTCTTCCACGGTTGCAATCCCAGCGACTCCGCCGTACTCGTCCGACACAATTGCGATCTGGGTTTTAGCCTGCTGCATTAGCTGCAGTAGCTCTGAAACCGGTTTGGACTCAGGTGTGAAGAAGGGCTTTCTAGCCGCTTGCGCCGCAGTTGTGGACTGCAGAAGCTTTGGATCCTGATGGGTAACCCGAGCGAGGTCTTTTAGATACAGCACGCCGATCACGTCGTCGACGCCGTCTGAAATGACCGGGAGTCTCGAATACCCGGTTGAGACGAAGAGGCTCAGAGCCGCCTCGAGTGACTGGTCGGCCTGAACTACTTCCATATCAACTCGCGGAACCATAACCTCGCGAACCACCGTCTCCGAAAACTCCTCAACTGAGTCAATAAGCTCCTGCTCGTATTCCTCAGCCTCCTCGGGGACCGCTAGTCGTATCGGTGCGGCCAACTTGGCAAACCTAGAGATAGGTCTATCCATTAGTTCGGTGAGTCTTTCCCCAAATGCTCTTCCCAGCAAACGCCCCAATGCCTGCTGTAAGAACCAAACCAAAAGAATGCCAAATGCCAGGACGATCGAGTTACCCGGGGAGAGCACCAGAAGCAAAGCGGACACTGAGATGAGAACAAAAGCCCTGGCAACCGATAATGCACCAGCTCGAGCGTCCTCTTCTCGCTCCAGATAAGACTGACTGATTGCCAAAAGCGAGGTAAGTACGAGTGCCCCGATAAGTAGAAGGGTTTCTATCAAGCTTCACTCCCGTAGAACTTCTCTAGAAGTTCTTTCTGCAGCGCGAACATCTCACGCTCTTCATCTGGTTCGGCGTGGTCGAATCCAACAAGATGCAAAATGCCGTGCGTCACTAGCAACAAGATCTCATTCATCATCGGATGTCCCGCGGTCTCTGCCTGCTTGGAAGCCACCTGGGGACAGACAACGATGTCCCCAAGTACTCCCTCCGGGGACGGAACCAGGTCAGAACCCGGCCTCAGCTCGTCCATTGGAAAACTCAGCACGTCGGTTGGCCCGGGTTCGTCCATCCACTTGACATGGAGCTCGGTCATTGGCTCCTCATCGACGAATATGATCCCGAGATCAACGCCAGGATGAAGCTTTAGCTCGTCTCGAACGAAACTAGCCAAGGCCAAAACACGATCGGTGTTTACTTCGACAGCCGTCTCATTTGAAATCTCAATGCTCATTTGAAGTCAACTTTGTCATAAGCATCGACAATGCGAGTGACCAACTCATGTCTCACAACATCTTTAGAGCTAAGCGATGAAATAGAGATACCCTCAACGCCTTTCAGGATTCTGGTGGCAAGTGACAGACCGGACTTGCCGCCGGGAAGGTCGATCTGGGTGACATCGCCGGTGATGACCATCTTTGATCCAAAGCCCAACCTGGTCAGGAACATCTTCATTTGCTCGGCCGTAGTGTTTTGAGCCTCATCCAAAATGATGAAACTGTCGTTCAATGTCCTGCCGCGCATATAAGCAAGTGGTGCAACCTCAATCACACCCGACTGAACAAGCCGTGCGGTGGCCTCAGGCTCGAGCATTTCTTGCAGCGCATCAAAAAGTGGGCGCAGGTAGGGGTCAATCTTTTCACTGAGAGTGCCAGGTAGGAACCCAAGTCGCTCCCCTGCCTCAACAGCGGGACGAGTCAAGATGATGCGACTAACTTGCTTCGAATAGAGCGCAGCTACTGCCTTTGCAACGGCCAGGTAGGTCTTTCCGGTTCCGGCCGGACCGATGCCAAAGGTGATGGTGTTCTCATCAATCTCACTGAGATAAGCCTTCTGCCCAAGTGTCTTGGCTCGAACCACCTTGCCAGGCGTGGTTATTGCACCGGTGCCCAGAACCTTCGCAGGAACTTCATTGCTCTCAATGATGCGTATGCTCTCGGTGAGCACCTTTTCATCTGGCTTCACGCCTGTCCTAACAACATCAACCAATTCCAAAATAAGCCTCTTGGCATGCTCGGCCAACTCACTTCTACCCTCAATGGTGAACTGGTGTCCACGATTAGAAATCTTTAGCTCCGGATACTCAGTCTCGATCTTTCGAAGCAGGCGATCCTGCGGACCCAATAAATCGATCAAAGCGACCGGTGGGATTTCAAAACTAATTGTCGGCACTAGCCCTCTTTGCCACTCAGCACATGAGCGTGGGTGTGAAACACAGACTGTCCCTCGCGCTCGCCTGTGTTGAACTGCAACCTGAACTGACCGTCAGTGAACTTGGATGACACTACTCTGACCAGGGCAAATAGCCCGCTCAAAACCTCATTGTCTTCCAAAGCCCCGATGTTTGGCGTGTGAGTTCTTGGAACACAGAGGATGTGGACCTTGGCTTGCGGGTGGATGTCGCGGAAGGCAACTGCGTGCTCGTTTTCAGCCAAGATTTCAGTGCCAAATTCACCTGCGATAATTTTGCAAAAAATACAGTCCAAGGTTTCCTCCGACTTCATACTACGAGCGAAACTCTCCGTGAAGTAGCTGAATGGCAGCGATTGCCGCGGGGCCAGCCGTTGAAGCGCGGAGTACTCCATGACCAAGCCGAACCGTAGAAAAGCCATTTGCGACCAAAGCGTCGATCTCCTCCGAAGAGATGCCACCTTCAGGACCAACCACTACCGTGTAGTGCTCAGCTGCCGGCACCTGGTTCAGGGTCAGGCTGGCTCTGGGATCAAGCACTAATCCAATACCCTTCGGCTTTAGCTGCTTGGTTGTTGCAAGCGGCAAAACTTCTGCAAGCCAGGGTCGCTGAGACTGCTTCATGGATTCGACGGCGATTGCCTGCCACCGCTCCCTATTTCGCTCGGCCTTGGCATCCCAACGCACGATAGAACGTCCTGCCTGCCAGGGAACAATCTCGGTCGCACCAAGCTCGACTGAAGCCTGCAGCGCCAATTCATCGCGGTCTGATTTTGCAAGAGCCTGCACCAAGGTGAAACCAACAGCTGGCAGCGCAGCAACCTGGAGCTGCTCGGCTGATATCACATCCCCAGAATCGGCCTGCACCTGCCAGCTTGACCCCTTGCCATCGGTCACGACAAATTCCTCCGCGGCGCTCACGCGAAGCGACGTAAGGTGTCGTTTTGTCTCCTGCGAGAGAGTTTGGACCAAGCCGAAGTCTGGTTCGTAAAACCAGTGCATTAGAAACGACCCCGAGATCGCCTGGAGCCAAGTCTGGGCGCATCATTTTTGAACATTCCTCTGAGCTCAGCAAGCAGCTTCCGCTGTTTGGAGTCCAATCTGGAGGGAGTAAGGATTTTGATTTCAAGCCTGAGATCTCCACGGCCCTTGCTCCTTAGTCGCGCAGCACCGAGACCTCGCAACAGGATGGTGTCACCGTGCTGGGCACCGGCTTCAACGCTGACCTTGCGCTCCCCATCAAAAGTTTCAATCATCACATCGCAACCAAGAGCGGCATCGGTCATCGGTACCTCAAGCACAGCCACCAGGTCATCGCCATCTCGAGCAAAGACTGGGTCTGGCCTTACAGAAATCTCGAGGTAAATGTCGCCGTTTGACCCACCTGCAAATCCGACCTCACCCTGCCCAGGTAGGTGAAGGCGGAGTCCATCTGAAACTCCGGCTGGAATTTCTAGCTCCAGGTCTCTTCTTGCGCGCACTCTTCCCTGGCCTCGACAGCTCGGGCAGGGGTCTGGAATCACCTCACCAGTCCCACGGCATGACCCGCAGGGTGCGCTGGTAACCATGGTTCCCATGAATGATTGAACCTGACGCTGAATCTGACCCGAACCTCTACAGACGTCACAGGTCTTAATGCCGGTACCTGGCTTACAGCACGAACCGTTGCAGGTGTCACAAAGAACGGCAGTGTCGATTGTCAGGATCTTCTGAACCCCAAAAACGCTCTCGCGCAAATCCAAGTCGACTCGAAGCAACGCGTCTTGACCGCGCTGAGCTCTGGAACGCGGACCACGAGGTGAACCCCCGAAGAAGGATTCGAAAATATCTCCTAGTCCAAAACCGGCTGTGCCGCCTCGGTCGTATTCAGCCCGGGCGTTGGGATCAGACAGTACCTCATAGGCGTGAGTGACCAGCTTGAAGCGCTCGGATGCCTGTGGGTCGGGATTAACGTCTGGGTGTAACTCGCGTGCCAGTCTGCGATAAGCCTTTTTGATTTCATCCTGGCTGGCATCGCGACCCACACCTAGGGCTTCGTAATGGTCGCTCATTGATTACCTTCCAAGATTTGAGATAAGTAGCGAGCAATCGCTCTGACTGCAGCAATGTTTCCCGAATAGTCCATACGAGTTGGACCCATCACGCCAAGTCGCGCTACCTCAGTCCCGGCACTTTGATAGCCACTCACAACCAGGGAAGCATGGTTGATTCCCTCAAACCCAATCTCAGACCCAATTCGCAACGCAACGCCGTTCTGATCAGCTTGCAACTCGTTTATCAGCCGGAGCAGGACAACCTGTTCCTCAATGGCATCGAGAACGCTTGAGAGCTCACCAGAAAAGTCCTCCCCCTGTCGAACCAGGTTCGCGGATCCAGAGACGACTAACTTTTCCTGGCGATTGGCATCGACCAAGGATTGCAGGGCCGTGACCAATTGAACAACAAAGCCACGTCTTTCAGGTGCAAATTCATCTGCCAAAAGGTTCAATCGACTCTTAACATCGGAAAGCGCAGAGGCGACCAACATGCCATTGAGCCTTCCTCGAAGCTCCTGAACCAAAGCCTCATCAACTTCACTCTGCGCATCGAGCTGCAGCTGCTGAATCCGACCAGAGTCCGTTATTAGCATCAGAAGAATCTTCGAAGGTGCCAGCTGAATCAGCTCAACGTGTCGAACGCTTGATTTACCGAGCGAGGGATACTGCACCAGCGCGAGGGTGTTAGTGAGATTTGCAAGTTGCCTCGCAGCACGCTCCACGACATCATCGATGTCGTTAGCCTCGGACAAGAATCTTTCCATGGCCGATCTCTCGGCCTGCGACAGCGGCTTAACCTCGCCCAACTTATCGACAAACAACCGGTAGCCCTTTTCAGTTGGGATGCGTCCCGAAGAAGTGTGAGGTGCCTTGATTAAGTCTTCTTCTTCGAGCAAGGCCATGTCGTTTCTAATCGTCGCTGCGGAAACACCGAGCGGATGACGATCCAATAGAGCTTTTGAGCCGACAGGCTGATTTGAGTAGATGAAGTCCTGGACGATAGCCCGCAGAACTTCGAGAGACCGCTCTGGAATCATTTGGCACTCACCTACCTTGAGTGCCAATTCTAAATCAAGCCTTGATAGAACTCACTAAGTCAAGCGCGATGCCGTCAACGAGCAATCGACCCTGCTTGGTTACCTGAATACGATTTCCCTCCATGCTGAGCTTTCCTTCGGCGAGGTATCTTGCTACCACAGCAGCGGAAACTCCAGCACTGGAAATAACGCTTCGATCCAGACCGTGGCTGGTGCGAAGTTGAAGCATGATGCGCTCGGTCAAATGAGTTAGATCGTCAATTTCCTCATGACCAATAGCGGGCGACCCGGTTTGCAGGGCCTGTTGGTAGGCAGCCGGGTGCTTGCGATTCCAAAACCTGTTGCCATTTATGTGCGAGTGCGCCCCTGGACCAAATCCCCACCAGTTCTTCGAACTCCAATATGCCTGGTTGTGAACCGATGGATTACCCCAGTTGGAAACCTCGTACCACGAAAGGCCCGCCGCCTCAAACATTTGATCAGCCAAAGCGTGCTTGAGGGCGTTCAGATCCTCATCTACATCAGGCAACAGGCCCCTGCGAATCTTGCTCGCCAGCTTGGTGCCATCTTCAACAATCAATGAGTAGGCAGATACATGCTCTGTGCCGAGGCTGATTGCACTTTCGAGAGTTGCCGCCCAGGAATCGATACTCTCTCCCGGAGCGCCGTAGATCAGGTCGATACTGGTTCTGAGTCCGAGCTCTTTGGCCTTAGTGACCAGTGGCAAAAGTAGCTCGGGCCGGTGGGTGCGATCCAAGACACTCAGAACATCTGGATCAAAACTTTGGGCCCCAAAGCTGACGCGGTTCACCCCTGCCGAAACAAGCTTTTCCAACAACTGTGTCGATGTGCTCTCAGGGTTAGCCTCGAGTGTCACCTCTGCATCTAACGCTACACCGAACTTCAATCTGAGCTGACCAAGAATTCGTTCAATCTGCTCCCCCGTCATCAGGGACGGAGTTCCACCACCGAAGAAGATAGAGCTCAGCTCAGGGGTGGTGATTCCGGACGCGTTCAGCACCTTTGACGCGAATTCGATTTCATGATTCAGAGCCGAATCAAAATCCAATCTAGAGACATCGCCGAGCTCCGATGCGGTGTAGGTATTGAAATCGCAGTAGCCACATCTGACCTCGCAAAAAGGTATGTGGACATAGGCGTGGAAGGAATCAGGCTCTCTCAAAGAGACCAGCGTGTCGGAGCTAGGCCAAGGATTACCCTCCGGAAGCGTGCCCAACTACTTCTTCTTTTCGCCCTTGCCCTCATCGGAGGAGAGCGCTGCAATAAAGGCCTCTTGTGGAACCTCGACGCGGCCTACCATCTTCATGCGCTTCTTGCCCTCTTTTTGCTTCTCGAGTAGTTTGCGCTTTCTGGTGATGTCACCGCCGTAACACTTCGCTAGAACATCCTTGCGAATCGCCCTGATGGTCTCGCGAGCAATGATCCTGGAACCAACAGCCGCCTGAATTGGAACTTCAAACTGCTGCCTCGGGATAAGCTCGCGCAACTTGGCAGCAATCTTGGTGCCATGAGCGTAGGCCTTGTCTTTGTGAACAATCGAGCTAAAGGCGTCCACTTTCTCACCCTGGAGCAAAAGGTCAACCTTCACAAGATCACCCGCAGCGTAGCCATTGTCCTCGTAATCAAGCGAGGCATACCCTTGCGTCTTGCTCTTGAGCTGATCAAAGAAATCAAAAACAATCTCTGCCAGTGGGAGGTTGTATCGAAGCTGAACGCGATCCTCACCGAAGTACTGCATGTCAATCATCGAACCGCGCCTGGTCTGGCACAGTTCCATGATGGTTCCCACGTAATCCTTGGGAGCAAGGATTGTTGCCTTGACCATCGGCTCACGAACCTCTTTGATCTTGCCCTCTGGGAACTCAGACGGATTTGTGACTATGAACTCGCTGTTGTCCTCGCGAGTGACTTCATAAACCACAGATGGAGATGTGGCGATTAGTGAGAGGTTGAATTCCCGCTCTAGTCGCTCGGTGATGATCTCCAGATGAAGAAGACCCAAAAAGCCACAGCGGAATCCAAACCCCAGAGCAGCTGAGGTTTCCGGTTCGTAAACCAAGGATGCATCGGAGAGCCGCAGCTTGTCGAGCGCCTCACGAAGGTTGGGGTAGTCACTGCCATCTATTGGGTAAATTCCCGAGAAAACCATTGGCTTCGGGTCGGCATAACCCCTAAGCGGCGTTGCAGCGGGCTTGAGCTTTGAGGTGACGGTATCGCCGACCTTAGATTGACGCACATCCTTAACACCGGTGATTAGGTAACCCACCTCGCCAACACCTAAGCCAGCAGAGACAACTGGTTCTGGAGAGATGACCCCAATTTCGAGAAGCTCGTGATTGGCCTTCGTGCTCATCATGGTGATTTGCTCGCGAGGGGTTAGCTGCCCATCAACCATTCGGACATAAGTAACAACGCCTCGATAGGAGTCGTAAACCGAGTCAAAAATCATCGCGCGAGCTGGAGCGTCAGGATCACCGACCGGCGCAGGAACGCGCTTGATGATTAGGTCCAGCAGCTCAGAAACACCAGCGCCAGTTTTGCCAGAAACCCTTAGGCAATCAGCAGGGTCACCGCCGATGAGATTGGCCAGCTCCTCGGCGTATTTCTCTGGTTGCGCAGCGGGGAGGTCAATCTTGTTCAGAACTGGGATGATCTCGAGGTCATTCTCGAGTGCGAGGTATAGGTTGGCGAGGGTTTGAGCCTCGATTCCTTGAGCGGCGTCTACCAACAGCACTGCTCCCTCACAAGCTGCCAGAGATCTGGAAACCTCATATGTGAAGTCGACGTGACCTGGTGTGTCGATCATGTTGAGCGCGTATGTCGTGCCGTCTAGCTCCCAAGGCAGACGCACCGCCTGAGACTTGATGGTGATGCCGCGCTCTCGCTCGATGTCCATGCGGTCGAGGTACTGATCACGCATTTGGCGGTCATTGACGATTCCGGTCAGCTGCAACATGCGGTCAGCCAGGGTTGACTTGCCATGGTCAATGTGAGCAATGATGCAAAAGTTCCTGATCTGCGCAGGGTTTGTCTGGCTTGGAACCAGCGCCTTCAGGGCCTTCGGTGACAATGCAATACCTCAAAATTGGATTGGGAACTGAGTTATTCTCGCATGGTGCTTGCCCATAAGTGGCCAAACTGATAGAGTTTGGCTTTGTCTTTGGGGTTTACCCAGAAAAAGTTTTTCGCCACAGAAAGTGAAACATGGCAAACATTAAGTCGAACATCAAGCGCATCGGCACCAACCGCAAGGCTGAGGAGCGCAACAAGGCAGTTCGTTCCGAGCTGAAGACTGCCATTCGCGCCGCTCGCGAGGCAGTTGCCAGTGGCGACAAGGCAGCAGCTGAGACTGCGCTTCGCACCGCGACTCGCAAGCTGGACAAAGCTGTTTCAAAGGGCGTAATTCACAAGAACCAGGCTGCAAACCGCAAGAGCGCTATTGCAACCAAGGTTGCTGCTAAGTAACTGAAATTTCCAAAAAAGGGCCGGAACTCCGGCCCTTTTTTTATTTCGACTGACTCATTGCCAAGATCAGTTTTTCAACCGAATACTCAGGCTCTCTGGAGGCGCCCTTCACGTCCGCATCGGTTTGAGCAGCGAGGTCGACTAGACCAATGAGCCCCTGTTCGGAGAAACCAGACAGTTCTTTGCGGGCCTTATCAAGCTGCCAAGGAGCCATGCCGATAGCCGCACTTTGGCTCTTTGGGTCGTTGAAAAGTTTGGCAAGCATCCGGATTCGAGCCACTAGGGCTGCGACCAGTGCCACGTTGTCGACTCCAGTCGCAGAACCATGTCGATAAAGCCGAATTGCCTCGGCAGCGTTACCAGCGAGGGCGGCATCGGTGATTTTGAAGGCATTAGTTTCCACTCGACCCTGAAAGACTTGGTTTACAGCCTCAATGCCAATCGTTGAGACCCCCGAAGCACATAGCTGTGAACAAGCTGCCGCCAACTCCCCTAGATCCGAGCTAAATGCTTGCAGCAATGCCCTGGCAGCATCAGAAGTGATCTTCACTCCCAAGGCCGCACACTCTTGGTTTATAAAACCAAGCTTGTCGCTGTCTCGTTTGATTTCGTCACAGACAACATTGAGGGCGCGAGAAGCCAGCGATGTCTTTATCTTTCCTGAATGACCAACAAGATTTGGTAGCCGAATGGCAACGAAGCAATTCTCAACCTGGTCGTCTAAATACTTGGTCAGATCCTCCAGCAGTGCCTCGTGCGATCCGGTTATGAGAATCAATCGCGGCTCGTTGAAAAGGGATGGTGCTGCCAGGTTCAAAAGATCCGAGGGCGCGTAGTCACCCTCGTCAATCTCATGAATCTCCAGGTCGGCATATTGAGCACGGAGCTTGCCCTTTAAGTCCCTAATTGCACGTGTTGCCAAGTAGGTTTCGGGGCCAGAAACGATGACCAAGGGCGCGGGTTCAACCTGATTCCAAGACACGGTCTTACCACTCATGACGCTAGCTTACCCGCGGTTGCAATCCGTAAATCGGAGGCAAAGTCGAGACCAATAGCTCCATCGAGATCGGTACGTAGGGTGACAGCTCCGAGTTCTGCAGTGAGCCGCAAGGCGGATTTTGTTGGGTGACCGTAAGTATTTCCAACTCCGACGGAGTAGATAGCAATTTGGGGCCTAAAGGCCGAGTACAAAGCCGGGTACTGGTCCGCTGCCCCATGGTGGGCTACCTTGACTACTCGATACTTGTCAGAATCCACCATGGGCAGCAGTATCGGCAATAGGCCTCGCTGGGCCGACTCTGGCGCATCAGCCAGAGCGAGTACTTGATAGTTTGCGCAATCAATCAGGGTTGTGATTGAGGCATCGTTGCTTGAATCGGCTGACTGAGCGTCCTTGGGACCCAAAATAGTCAGCTCACAACCGCCAAGCTTCGCTTTCCCACCCGCAACCGCCTCCTTATAGGACCTAGCCTTTCTGGCCAAGAACTCCTCAACTACAGAAACCAAGGGGCGATCATCCTCATAACCTGAGATCAGGACATGGTTCACGCTCACTGCCTCTAGACCTGTAATTCCTCCAACATGGTCCGCGTCAAAATGAGTAAGGACAAGCAAATCAATTGTTGAAACCCCCGCGTCACTGAGACACTCCTGGATTAACTCAGGCTCCCTGCCGACATCTATCAAAGTCGTTGTTCCAGCATCGCGAACTAATAGAGCGTCGCCTTGACCAACATCACAGGCAAGGACTTGCCAGTCTTGGTTCGCGATGCCATAACGCACCAAATCGCCTGCAGACAAGGTTGCGAGCAAGACAAGGTCAAGAGCGAGAAACGCGAGCGAGAAAACCCTCGCCCTCCCCTCGAATTTGATTGCGACTACAACACCGACGACGAAACCCCAGATAAGTAGTTGACCCTCAATTCCAAAATTGACGTGAAAGCGAGTGGTTTCTTGATCGGAGAGTTTTTGTGCAATCCAAAGTATCCATTCAGTTCCGATTGTCGCCAACCAGATCGCAAAATGGGACATTGCGGGAATGAAGGGCGTAGCAAGCACAGCCACGATTCCCAAAACCGTGATAGGTGCAACTACGGGTTCGACAAGTAGGTTCGCCAGAATTGCGAAAATGGGAAATCCTGGCTGAATCATGAGAATCACAGGCAAGGTAAATATCTGAGCAGAGAAACCCGCACCCAAGGCGAGCGCCAGCGGTCTAGGTACAAACGAAATGCGATCTGCTATTGGGCGAGCCCCAATTAGTAGCCCCAAAGTGGCTAGAACGCTCAGGGCAAATCCAAGGTCGAAAGCAAGCGATTGATCAAGTAGTAGCAGCACAGAAACTGCCAGAGCTAAGGAGTGGATGGCATTTGAACCTCGCCCTAAGGCTAAAGCGATTAGTACCGCTAAAGCCATGGCGCCAGCTCTAAGGACCGATGACTCTGGTCCAACCAGCAAGACGTAGCCGATCATGGCCAATCCTGAAAGCGTGAATCTGAGCCAGCGAGGAGATGAGAGCGTGCCTAGCAGAAACCAGATTGCCCCGATAACAATCGCCAAGTTAGCGCCACTGACCGCTACCAAGTGCGTCAGTGAAACCTCACGCATCTGATCTTTGGCGGCTTCGGATAGCAGTTCACGCTCTCCGATTGC
>DLOY01000026.1:0-15537 GCA_002478545.1 Micrococcales bacterium UBA7472 | reverse complement strand
AATTTCACTGACCGAAGGGAAGTGCAGCGCCAGGGTCGACTCTGGCTTCTCAACTAGACAAAGAATGCCAAGCCAGAGAGCCAGTGCAAATGCGATCACAGAGTCACTAGGTCTTTTATTTTGGCAAACATCTTCTCGCCTATGCCGCTGACCTCCCTGAGTTCACGAACATCAGAGAACGACCCAACGGACTCTCGGTATTCGATGATCCGACCGGCCAAAGCCGGACCAACGCCGGGCAGCGTATCTAAATCCTCAACGCTCGCGCGATTGAGGGAAACCAATCCTCCCGCAGCGGATGATGATTGAAATTGATCCTCGGAGGCAATGATGACTTGCTCTCCATCCGAGAGATTTCTGGCCAAATTGACCGAGGATTGGACGGCATCTTGAGTGAAGCCTCCCGCCACTTCGACCGCGTCGGAAACTCTGGCTCCAAGTTCTAGCTCATAGAGACCGGGTTCTTTGACCTCGCCAACAACATGAACAAAGATGCTGCCCGAAAATTCAACATCCTCGGAGAGGACGGTAGCCTCAGGCTTTCCTTCATCGGCCTGCTGGTTCAACAGCAAATAGAGAACAACGACGGACCCTAAACCTGCAACCACAAGTTTCTTTCTTGATTGCGGATCTAGCGCCTGGAACCAAGTCTTTAGTCTTTGCATCTTCCCATTGAGCCATCTTGCTCAATGGTTTGAGACACTGACCGGAAGAATGTGGTCAAGTCACTACTTGGTCGCGATGTTCACAAGCTTTGGAGCACGCACAATAACGGCAGCCAGCTCCTTCTCGCCAATGGCTCGCCTTACCAATTCAGATGCCAATGCGAGTTCTCTTAGCTCATCCTCGGTGATCGAAACGCTCACCTCAAACTTGTCTCGCAGCTTGCCATCGACCTGGGCAATCGCGACGATGGTGTCCTTCACGAGTAGCGACTCGTCAACCTGCCTTAGGCCGGCAAGAGAAACAGAGGGTTGGTGTCCAAGCAGTCGCCACATGTCCTCTGCGGTATAGGGAGCGAATAGCGATAGCGCCTTCGCTAGCTCCTCCGCACCCTCACGAACTGCTGGGTCTGCGCCTCCAACACCAGAATCAATGGCCTTACGCAAGACATTGGTGAGCTCCATCACTTTGGCGACACCAACATTGAACTTGAAGGACTCGATCGACTCCGTGAAGTCTTTCAAGAACGAGTGAGTAGCAGCTCGCACAGACTTATCCCCCGCTGTGACATCGACGTCTTTCGAGGAAGCGACATCCTGAGCAATTCGCCAGGCTCTAGCGAGGAATTTTGAGCTTGCTGCGGGTGAAACATCCGCCCAGTCGATGTCATCCTCTGGCGGTCCTGCAAAAGCCATGGTGAGTCGAATCGCGTCGACGCCGTGCTCGTCCAGCTGCTCGGATAGCCTCACTAGGTTTCCGCGCGATTTGCTCATCGCAGAACCATTCATGAGTACCATGCCCTGGTTGAGCAGCTTGGTGAATGGCTCATCGAAATCAACCATGCCCATGTCATGCAGAACCTTGGTAAAGAAGCGCGCATAGAGCAGGTGGAGAATTGCGTGAGTGACACCACCGACGTACTGGTCAACGGGCGCCCACTTCTTGGCCTCTTCGACGTCGAAGGCAAACTCTTCAGAGTTTGGGTTCAGGTAACGAAGGAAGTACCAGCTGGAGTCCACAAAGGTATCCATGGTGTCGCTGTCACGACGCGCAGGCCCTGCGCACTTTGGACACGGAACATTTACCCAGTCGGCCGCCGCACCAAGAGGCGATGTGCCCTTAGGTGAGAGATCCAGCCCCTCTGAACTTGGTAGCTCAACCGGCAGCTGGTCCTGTGGCACAGGTACCTCGCCACAACTTGGGCAGTGGATGATAGGAATTGGTGTGCCCCAATAACGCTGGCGCGAGATCAACCAATCGCGCAGACGGAAGTTCTTGGCTGCCTCTCCGGTGCCGCGCTCGGTAAGAATTTCGATTGCCTTGGCGATGGCCTGCTCCTTTTTGAGGCCATTCAACTCTCCCGAGTTGACAAGGACTCCATCACCAGAGGTGGCGACTCGGGAGATTTCCGGATTCTCATTTTCAGTCTGAACCACCATGCGGACATCAATGCCCAAAGCGTTGGCGAATGCCATGTCGCGCTCGTCGTGGGCTGGAACTCCCATGATTGCACCAGTACCGTAGTCCGCCAAGACATAGTCAGAGGCATAGATCGGGAGCTTTTCGCCATTCAGCGGGTTAATCGCATAGCGCTCGAGTTTGACACCGGTCTTGGGTCTGTCGGTGGCAAGACGCTCGATATCGTTGGACTGCTTGACCTTCTCTAGGTAGCTAACAAACTCCATCCGAACGTGCGCTGGAGAATCTACTACCAGCTCGCTGGCTAGGTCAGAGTCTGCAGCAACGACCATAAAGGTTGCGCCGTAGAGAGTGTCTGGGCGAGTGGTGAATACCTCAATCTCACGCTTGGAATCTGCAATCGCGAAGCGGACATTTGCACCGACAGATCGGTTGATCCAGTTGCGCTGCATGGTCAGCACCTTGGCTGGCCAGTTGCCCTCGAGTTTGTCTAGGTCATCCAATAGTCGATCCGCGTAGTCGGTGACCTTGAAATACCACTGTGTGAGAGCCTTTTTCGTTACCTGAGAATCACACCTCTCGCAAAGCCCCTGCACAACCTGCTCATTTGCCAGCACGGTTTGGCAGGATGGGCACCAGTTGACATTTGAGTTTTTGCGATAGGCCAAGCCACGCTTATAGAACTCAAGGAACAACCACTGGTTCCAGCGGTAGTAAATCGGGTCACACGTTTGCAGCACTCTGGTCCAGTCGAAGCTGCAGGCATAGCGACGCATCGAAGCTTTTTGCTGCGCGATGTTCTCGTAGGTCCATGCGCGTGGATCAAGGCCGCGCTTGATAGCAGCATTTTCCGCAGGCAGACCAAAGGCGTCCCAGCCAATAGGGTGCAAGACGTTGTAGCCCTTTTGAATCCAATAGCGTGAAATCACGTCGCCCAGGGCATAAGCCTCAGCGTGCCCCATGTGAAGATCACCCGATGGGTATGGAAACATGTCCAGCACATACTTGCGCGGCCTGGAATCATCCGGCCTAGACGAATCAAACGGCTGAAGCTGGTCCCAAACCGGCAGCCATCGCTCTTGAATGGCAGAGAAACTGTACTCTTCGTGCAAGCTAAACACCCTTTGATTTCAACCTGTAAAGGTTACCAATCCACGCTTGCAGATAGCGCGCTAACGAGAGCATTGGCCTTGAGCTGAATCTCACGATGTTCAGCCTCAGGGACTGAATCAGAAGTGATACCACCACCAATTCCAATGCTCACCTCATCACCATCAAATATTGCGGTCCTAATTACCATGCCCAGGTCCATGCTGCCGTCTTTGCCAATCCAGCCAATTCCCCCGGAGTAGTCACCTCGTGGCGAGCTCTCGAGCTCTTCAATGATCTCCATCGCCCTTAGCTTGGGGGCCCCGGTCATGGATCCACCTGGGAATAGCGCCTTCAGGGCATCGAATCCAGTAAGACCATCGCGCAGTTCGCCAGACACATCTGAAACCAGCTGGTGCACCGTGGAGTAAGTCCTAATTGCCAAAAGAGATTCGACGGTTACCGAGCTTGGGTCACAAACCGATGCGATATCGTTTCGAATCAAGTCAACGATCATCAGGTTTTCGGCACGCTCCTTGGGGTCAGCTGCCAGTTCAGAAATCAATGCCAGGTCCTCGGCCTGGTCAACACCCCGCCTTCGAGTTCCCTTAATGGGTGAACTGAGCACCCTGGAGCCGTGCACCTCAATCAATCGCTCCGGCGAAATTGAGACATAACTCTTGCCATTGACCCGCAGGAACGCGGCATAGGGGGCTGAGTGCTGCTTGCGAAGTCGAAGGAAATAACTAAGTGGATCTCCTGAGTAAAGACCTCGAAGCCTGGTGGTCAGGCAAAGCTGATAAACATCACCTTTCGCAATGAACTCTTGTGCCTTGGAGATCTTGTCAAGGTAGTCCGCCGCAGCATCGTCGGCTGATAATTGTGGGGCTGTTGCAGCGGGGAACTCGAGTTCATAGCTCGAGGAGTTTCCGCCAACCAGGGCGAGGCGAAGCAGCGCCGCGTGATACCAAGCGTTGAATTCCGATTCCGAGCAATCCCCCACAAAATGCAGCATCTTGGTTGAGTGCTCGTAGACAATAGCCCGATCTACGCGAAGAAAGTGACCACTGAGCTCATGTTGAAGATAGCTCAGTACGCCGACCAGATATGGTCGAAAAGGGATGGCGGGCTGAACGTCATACTCACCCTGGTACTCGGCCTTTGAAATTGGAACTCCGGCACCAATCACCGAAAAACCACTGGTCGGGTGGTGAGATCGGTCCAACCAAAAAACGTTGTCAGAGTTGCCAAAGAAGGAAACAAATACATCTGGAAGTGAGCTCCAGCCACGCAGCGAACTTACTAACAGTGGCATTTGCACCCCTTCCAATTCCGTAGTCTAGATGCGATGAGCGTTAACGGAGATTTCTACCGATTCGATTCCGATCGGCTGGTGAAAGTTGATTACGCCATCGCGGAGCAGCTCACGGTTGCAGACAGCTTTCTTGTGGAAAACGGTTCGGTCCGAGCCCTAAAGAAACATTTTGATCGGTTTCAATCAAGCATTAGCAATGCTGCAAACATCAACTTTGAGGCATATTCGAAGGCCGTGGTCGAGTTACTGCCACGGGAGGGAGTCTGGTTTCCAAGACTTGAATACCGCGAGTTTCAACCAGTCGGTGAGCAACTATTCCTCAGGCTCAGGGAAGCCCCGGAGCGAACTGAAACCTTGACTCTTTGGAGCCTGGATGAAAAGGACCCTCGGGTCTCCCCCGGCATCAAGGGTCCAGATCTCTCAGCCTGTCAAAAGCTCCGCCGCAAGGCCAACCTTCATGGCGCGGATGAGGCTGTAATCCTTAGCGAGGAAGGCTTCATCGCCGATGGTGCGCTCAGTTCGATTATGTGGTGGGAAGGTGAGGTGCTTTGTGCACCAGATGAGCAAACCAATTGGTTACCTAGCATCACCAGAGAATTGGTGCTAGAACTCGCGCAGCAGGCTGGGTTTGAAATTGAGCTAAAAAAAGCTCGTCCAGAAGACTTGGCCGGCTGTGAAGTTTGGTCCCTCAGTGCTCTTCAAGGAATCAGGGCCGCGACCAAGTGGTTTGACATTCCCTTGGCAGCGCCGAAGCGCTACCTCTCATTCAGAAAGCGCTTAGTGCTCCTGAGCGAGCAAATTTAGCGCCTGAAAATCACCCAACGTGGAAGCAAACTCCATGTCATGGGTGACGACCAAAAAGCCGACCCCGGATCGATTTAGCTCCAAAATTACGTCTCTCAATTTCATTGCGTTTTCCCAATCCAAGCCGCTGGTCGGTTCATCCAAAATTAGATATCTAGCCCCACTCATTAGGGCCCTGGCGATTGCTAGACGCTGAGCTTGACCTCCGGAAATGTTTGCGCCTGACTCGGTCAATTCCAGGTCAAGCAATCCGCGCTCTGAAAATTCATCCAAGAGCCCCACCAACTCAAGGGTTTGCTGCATCAGAATCGGATCAGTTTGCCCTGAGATGGCAAGGTTATCTCGGACCGAGCCAAGAAAGACACGAGGATGTTGCTCGATTAGAACCATTTGACTTCGCAATGAAATTTGATCAATAGTCGACACTTCGACGCCGTTTACCTTCAAGCTCCCCTGATAAGGCAGCAATCCGATTAGAGCCATTGCAATGGAGGATTTTCCCGATCCGCTTGGGCCGGCTAAAACGCTTATTCCAGCTACTGGCAAGACGAAGGAGGTTTCCGGGAGGACAAATTTCTCGCGCTGAAGTGTGAGATCAATTGATTCGATCGAATGTAAAGGACCTATCTCTACTCCCCCAGTCCCCTCATTTTCGTCCTCGGTGAGTAGCGGGGCAAGCTTTCGTTTTGAGAGGGCAAAACGGTGAAATGCTATTGACGCAGATTGCAGGTTCGACGCCACATCAAAAACAGCAAATGGTGTTAGCACAGCCAGGGCCAACATGTGATCGGGCACTCGAGTGTAGGTGAAATGGCTCAGGCTGGCGGAAGTCACAACAGCGAGGATGGCCCCGAGGCCAGTGATAGAAGCTGCAAACCCAAGCGTCACTCCAAATCGAAAGTCAGTTCTCCACAGACGTTTTTCAAGCCAACTGATCTTTTCTTGGTACTTCTGAAGTAATCCATAGCTCACAATCAGCTCAGCCGCACTGATGAGTTCAATCAAAGTAGAGCGCAACTCTGCTGCTACGACTGATCGCTCGTGAGTTGTTTTGGCAGTGCTCCGATAGCTGACCACCAGCATCGTGGCAAGCGATCCGATTGCGATAACGAGGGTGGCAATACCAGAGATTGGATACCAAACCGATATCAGGACTGATGCGGTTAGAACTGCAACTATGGCCTGAATCCCCGGCCCCAAAACTCTCAGGGTCCAATCTTGAAGCGATTCGAGATCTGTCGTCACCCGCTCTAGGCCATCAGCGATTTCGATTGAACTTCGCCGAGAGAGCCTTAGAAAAAGATTTGGCCTTAGGTTTGCAAGCTTGGCAAAAACGGCATCGTGCAAAGCAAGACGCTGCAAATAGCGAAAGCTGGCCCGCCCCAGAGCAAATGCACGAACCCCAACCACTGCCATCATCAGATACATAATTGGTGGCTGCTCGGCGGCTCTTGAGATCAGATAGGAACTGGTTGCCAACAGCGCAACTGCACTTACAGCCTCAAGGACAAGTGCCAATAACCCAAGATTGAAAGTCTTTCCCTGTGGCGTAAATAGCCGCTTAGCCAATTCGGACCTCACGATCTGCGAGGCGTATCAGTTCTGACTGATGTGATGCGGCAATGATGCGAAAGCCGGAGGATCGCAATGACGCTAGCGCAGAGGAAATCTCGGATACCAGATTCGGATCAAGTTGTGAAAGCGGTTCATCCAAAATAAGCACTTTGTTGGTTCTAAGAGCTTTGTAGAGTGCTCGTGCGAGATTCACTCGCTGCATCTGGCCACCGCTCAGTGAGCATGCCTCGGACAGGACGTAATCATCACTTAGTTCCGTTATCTTGCTCAAAGCCTTGGCCCGAAGGTAGCTTTCGGGCTCAAAATCAGAACCCATAACTATGTTTTCCCTAACGGTTCCACTAATAAACATTGGAAGCTGGGGCTGATATCCGCCTTGGCTTGCGAGCGATCTCAGGATTGTGCTTTTTCCACTGCCTGACGGTCCTACTAGCACTGTCAGTCCATCAGTAATTTCGAGCGATGTTGCAGCTTGTGTTGAGGTGCTCTTGAGTTGGTCCAAAATCCTGCCACTGACCGCTACCGCCTCTTGAGCTGCGTGAAACTGTGCGCCGACTTGTCGAAGCGGAAGGTATGCCTCGGGAGCAACTAAGAGGACAAACAATCCGGTCAGGAACGATAAATCACCGTCAATCAATCTCACTCCAATGGTCACCGCCATTAGTGCCACCGATAGCGATGCTGCCAATTCAAGGGCAAACCCAGACAGAAAGGAGATGCGCAAAACGCGCATGGTTCTAGTTCTGTGCTCTAGCGACAAATCAGTGAGAACATCTGCCTGTCGGTCGATGCGATTGAATATTCGAAGCGTATTGATTCCCCTTAGTACCTCAAGAAAGTGCTGGTTTAGTCGCGTCAGTGAATTTAGCTGCCGCTCCTGCGCCTCTTTGGTTACCAGCCCAATCAGAACCATAAATAGCGGAATCAAAGGGATCGTGAAAACGAGCACAATCGCACTGGTCGGATCAACAAAGACAAGTAGTCCGATAAAAAGTGGGGTAACCAACGCTGTGTAAACCAGTTGCGGCAAGTACTTGGAGAAATAGACATCCAGCGAGTCGAGCCCCGGGCCAAGAAGGTAGGACCATTCACCAGAGTTCACCCCAGGCTTGACAACGAGACTCAGTAATCCCTCGCGCCGGAGATCGCTCTTGATTCGCTGAGAAGCAAAACTTGAGATCGCCTCCTGTGCAAAGTGCAAAATTGCGCGAAGGCTTCCCAGCAACAGCGCAAGCAGAAGACTCGGCAAAGTCTCACTAATCAGCTTCTGATAGATGAATACCTCAACCACAAAAGTTGATAGTTGATAGGCAATCGAGACGGTGAGAGCAACCCCGATCAACGCCAAGGCGACCAGACTGGCCAATAGCCAGCTGGTCGCTTTGGATGCGCTGAAGAGGCGCGGATCAATCGGTTTCATCTAGTGCGAATGAACAGGGATCTGCTCTCTAGTGATGCGTCTTCTAAATACCCAGTAAGTCCAGCCCTGATAGGCCAGCACCAACGGGATCATAATCACGCCAACCCATGTCATTACCCCGAGTGTGTACTCAGATGATGATGCGTTTTCTATGGTGAGCGAGAATGCGTCATCAATCGTCGAAGGTAGGACATTTGGAAATAGCGCCACAAAGAGAGACGAGACGGCGCTAATGATCGTGACAACCATAAGACCAAAGCTCACGCCCTCTTTTCGAGCGTGGTTGAACACCAAGGCCGCAATCAGCGAAACAGCGGCAACCGCGCTCAGCGCAAGCCCCTCAACACTGAAATGTGAGAGCTGAGTCCACACCAGGAACATAGCGGCAAGCGAAGTTGCAACGGAGCCGACCTTGGTGGCGAGGTTGCGAGAACGCTCCTTCAGTTCACCATCGGTCTTAATCGTCAAGAAAATCAACCCATGGGTAAAGAACAAGCTAAGAGTCACAAGTCCCCCTAGTAGGCCGTATGGATTCAGGAGCACCAGCAGGTTGCCCACCAAGGGAATGTCGTAGCCCTCGAAGATGTGCTCTTGATTCAGTGGCACACCCTGAACGATGTTGGCAAAAGCAACCCCCCACAACAGAGCGGGCAGCGCAGAGCCGAGGATAATCATCCAATCGAAGGCGCTCTTCCACTGCGGGCTCTTGCCCTTGCCGCGGAATTCAAAGGCAACACCCCTTGCAATCAAAGCGGCAAGGAGCAAGAACAGGGCCAGGTAAAAGCCGCTAAATAGGGAGGCATACCATTCTGGAAATGCTGCGAAAAGCGCTGCTCCTGCAACGATTACCCAGGTCTCGTTCAAATCCCATACTGGGCCGATTGTGTTGATTACAACTCTTCTGTCAGTCTCGTCTTTGGAGACGAACGGCAAAGCCATCCCCACCCCGAAGTCAAAGCCGTCAAGAACGAAGTAGCCGACGAAGAAGAAGGCCACGATTACAAACCAAATCTCATTCAATGCCATTTGAATCCTCCTTAGTAGGCAACGGCCATTTTGTTTGAATCTTGAATAGCCCGTTCTTCATTTGGACCCTTTTTGATGGCCTCGAGAAGAATGCGGAACTCAACCACAGCCAGAACGCCGTATATTGCAGTGAAGCCGATCAAAGAGACCAGAACCTCTAGACCAGTGACGCCCGGTGATACGCCGTCTGCTGTTTTCATTAGCGAGAAGACCAGCCATGGCTGACGTCCCATCTCGGTAAACAGCCAACCAATGCTCATGGCAATTAGTGGCAGCGGAGCCGCCCAGATTGCCACGTTGTAGAACCATTTGGGAGCTTCGTTGACGTGCTTGCGACTGAACCACAATCCGGCGAGGGCGACAATCGTGGAGAGCAACCCCATGCCGATCATCAGCCTGAACGCCCAATAGGTAAGCCAAATAACTGGCGAATATTCACCCGGGCCATAGAGCACTTCGTATTGAGCTTGGAGGTTGTTTATACCCTCGACCTCCCCATCCAATGTATGAGTCGAAAGAAACGAGAGGAGGTAAGGGATGCGAACCGAGAACAACTCCTGGGTTCCGTCGAGGTTTCCAATCGTGAAGATTGAGAAGGATGCCTCTTTTGTGGTCTCGTAAAGCGCCTCTGCCGCAGCCATTTTCATCGGCTGAGTGTGCACCATAGCGATTCCGAGGCTGTCTCCATTGATCACGGTTCCTAGCGACGCCACAACCGAGGTCCAAAGACCAAACTTCATGGCAGTACGCATTTCTTCTACGTTCTGACGTCGCTTTAGGTGATAAGCAGCAACTGCGATTATCAAAGCTGCTGCGAACATCAGCGATGCCGTGATGGTGTGTGGGAACTGGTTTATTGCCACCACGTTGGTGAGAACAGCCCCGATGTCGGTTAGCTCTGCACGACCCTTTTGCTCGTTGATCTCAAAGCCAACCGGGTTTTGCATGAAGGCATTCGCAGCGAGAATGAAATAGGCAGATAGCATGACGCCCAAGGCAGTCATCCAGATAGTCGCTAGGTGGACACCCTTCGATAGCTTGTCCCAGCCGAATATCCAAAGTCCAATGAATGTCGCCTCAAAGAAGAATGCGAGCAAGCCTTCCATAGCCAAGGGCGCGCCGAATACGTCTCCAACAAAGCGTGAGTAATCGGACCAGTTCATTCCAAATTGGAACTCCTGGACGATTCCAGTCACGACTCCCATGGCGAAGTTGATCAGAAATATCTTTCCGAAAAACTTGGTGAGCCGCAGATACTTTTCTTTTCCTGTTTTCACCCATGCACTTTGCAGGATTGCCACTAACAGAACCATTCCAATGGTCAGTGGTACAAACAGGAAGTGATAAATGGTGGTGAGACCGAATTGCCAGCGAGCCAGGGACAGCGCGTCCAACTCGGTCAGAATCACCGGTGCATTCGCAAACACGGTAAATCTTCTTTCTGGAGGGTTTTCTCCAGTCCCTCCACTTCCAATTTACCTCTATTTCGAGTATTTATTGGACGATTATTCTTAATTATTCAAACATCTTCGCAATTGCTCCGCCGCGCCAATTTGGAGTGGTTAGTTATAGCGTTGTACGCAAAGTGTTTGGAGTGTTGCCATGTGTGGTCGATACGTCATTGCCAAGGAGCGCGACGAACTCAGTGAGTTTTATCAGGCAAGCTTCCCGCTTGATTTTGAGACTGTCAGCTACAACATTGCGCCGACCAACCTCGTTCCAATAGTTGTAGAGCGAGAGGTTGACTCAGTCCCGACCAGAGAGATTCACCCAGCCAGGTTCGGCTTGATTCCGTCATGGGCTAGGGAAATCGGAACTACTCCGTTGTTCAATGCCCGAATCGAGACCGTTTTGGAAAAGCCAAGCTTCAGAGAGTCGGCTTTGAAAAAGCGGTGCGTAATCCCAGCCTCTGGGTATTTTGAATGGGACAGGGAGAAAAATCCCCTATTTGTTCAGGCGGATCCTTTCATCTCTTTTGCTGGAATCTACTCATTTTGGCGCGACCCCTACAAGGCGGCGAGCGATCCTTCACGCTGGCTGCTCAGTTGTTCGATTCTCACCAAGACGGCTTCACCGGCACTGAGCGAGATTCACGATCGCTCGCCAGTTTTCTTATCGGAAGACGGCATTGAAGCGTGGATCTCTCCTGACTACGAAACCACTGAGGAGCTACTTATGGCGCTGGGTCAGGAGTCTGATTTTGTGGCTGAAGAGATGAGGTACCACAAAGTCTCGAAAGAGGTTGGAAACGTAAGAAATAACCACCCGGGTTTAATTACTGAAATCGCATTTTGAAAATGTCGGTAGCTCACCATAAACTCTGATTATTCGAACATTTGTTCGAATAATTGAAGGGCTTGGGGCTATGCAGACAGAAACACTCGCTGGGGTTTTACTTGATTCCGATGGCGCTCCCCTGTCCTTTCAGTATCGATCCAAGAGCTACCTGGTTTGCTCAAAACCAGTTCGCTGGTACTCCAGGAAGCTGTGGTGGGAATTTGCTGGCTCTGCCGCAAAGGGTAACGGTCAAGCAATCTTGGAAGTTGAGATGTGGCGACTCTGGGCGACCGATGGCGAGAATCGCATGTTCTTTGAGCTCAGGCACCAGGTTCCAGAGAATGCTTGGGAAATAACCGAGGTTTCCTAGCGTGTTCACGCACCTAAACGTCAGCTCGGCATACTCGGCACACTACGGAGTAACTCAGCCGGCACAATTAGCTAAGGCCGCCAAGGCAATGGGCTTTGATGCACTTGCGGTAACAGACAGGGACGGTCTTTATGGGGCCGTAAAGCACATCGGAAACTGCATCAAAGAGGGTTTGGCGCCGATTGTTGGCGTGAGTTTAGAAGTGACTGGACTAGGCCGTGCAAAAATCCTGGCAACCGGTAATAACCAAGGTGCCGGCTGGAGTGCGATCTGCAGGCTAGTATCTGCAGCTCATCAAAAGCCAAAGCGCGTCGGCGTCTCGCTAAGCCTTGAGCAACTAGGTGAACTATCGAAACACTGTGTCGTTTTAGTTGGTCACGATTCAACCCTCGCCCAAAAAGTGCTTACTGATAGATCTTCAGCAGCAGAACTGCTTGAAAAGCTATTGGGCACATTAGATCCGCGGCGGCTGGTTATTGAGGTGGTGAATCACCTAACCGAACCCGGTGATCTGTATTCGACCGAGCATGCAAGGGCCATGTTGCAACTTGCACTTGGCTTCAAGCTCAGGGCCGTGCTGACCAATGCAGTTCGATACCTAGAACCAGACGATTGTGTGACCGCGGATGTTCTGGATTCTGCTCGCGAACTTGAACCCTTGGGGATTTTCACGTTGCAGCCGAACGCCCAGGCTTGGTTCAAACCTCAAACTCAAATGGTTGCACTGGCTCTAGAGACAACTGAAGACCCGAACCTTGCAAAGTGGCTCTTGGCTAATACTCGCGAGGTAGCGGAAAACTGCTTTTTAGACCCGGTAAAAGATTGCGGCTGGGGTGAGCCAAAAACCCCTGAGCAAAGCGCGTTGGGCATATCAGGAAATCCCTTTGAGGTGCTGTGGCAAAAGAGCCACTCGGCCATCCCCTGGCGCTATCCAAACGCCAAGGCCTCTGAACTAGCAACCATTCAGCATCGGCTTTCAAAAGAGCTGATAGCTATAAACCAGCTTGGCTTTTCGACCTACTTTCTCACCGTTGCCGATGTCGCACAAATGATTCGAGATATGCGAATTCGAATTGCCGCCAGAGGCTCTGGGGCGGGTTCATTGGTCAACTATCTGCTTGGCATATCGGGGGTTGATCCAATATCTGAAGGCTTACTGTTCGAGCGCTTTTTATCCACCGAGCGCAGCACGCTGCCCGATATCGATATCGACGTTGAATCCGCTCGTAGGCACGATATCTATCGCGCGATATTTAGGCGCTACGGGGGTAATCGAGTAACCCTGCTCTCAATGCAATCAAGCTATCGCGGTCGCGGTGCGCTGAGAGACTCCGGAATGGCCCTTGGACTTGCAGATGAGGACATAGATCAGATTGCTAAAAGCATGTGGCGCTTCTCGGCTAGAAACTTCAGGACTGAAATGGGTCAAAAACCCGAGTTGAGCGATTTCTCAGAACGTGCCAGTCACGATCGAAAACTAAACCTCTTGGTTGATATAACCCAAAGACTTGATCGGCTACCTAGATTCATATCAATGCACCCGTGTGGGGTGATTCTTGGAAACTCAAAACTTTTAGACCTAACCCCAACCGAACCAAGCGGTCTGGGTTTACCCATGAGTCAGTTTGATAAAGACGATATGGACCCTATGGGTTTTCTGAAGCTCGACGTGCTCGGGGTGAGGATGCAAAGCTCCATGGCATACACGGTCTCTGAAATATCTAGAGTCAGGGGAAAAGAGTTTGATCTAGATGCGGTTCCAAAAGACGACCCCGATGTCTACAGGTTGATTCGAACAACCAACACCTTGGGCATCTTTCAAATTGAGAGCCCTGGGCAAAGGGAGCTAACCGGCAAACACCAACCGACCAAATTCAATGATCTGACGATGCAGATATCGCTTTTTAGACCAGGTCCAATGAAGGGGAACATGATCTCCCCATATCTTGATGGCAGACACGGCTTCATCGAGCCGGACTATATCCACAAGGATCTCAGACCCATTCTCGAAGAAAGCTACGGGGTGGTGGTCTTTCACGAGCAGCTAATGCGAATCATGCAGACCATGACCGGCTGTACTCTGGCACGCGCAGATGAACTGCGCAGAGGGCTAGCAAAGCCAGATAAGCAAAAGAAAGCCGAAGAGTTTTTTCGAGCCTCGGCAAAAGCTCGCGGCTACAGCACTCAAGTAATCGATCGCGTTTGGTCGATCATTGAAGGCTTTGGGTCATTTGGATTTTGTAAAGCTCACGGAGCTGCATTTGCAGTCCCCACCTATCAGTCTGCTTACCTCAAGACCCACTTCCCCACCGAATTCATAGCTGGACTACTGACCCATGACCCGGGCATGTATCCAAAACGCTTGATTGTGACTGAGGCAAGAAGGCTCGGTGTCGAACTACTGCCAATAGACGTCAATGTCTCCACGAAGCAATACCGAGTTGAACAAACTAAAAATGGCCTTGCGGTTCGAATGGCGATCACTGAAATCGCAGGCATGTCAGAGGCAGAAAAGGATCGAGTTGTTGCAGAGCAACCCTTTAGCGATCTTGCTGATTTTTACATTCGAGCAAGGCCATCAAGGCGCACCATCGAAAGACTGGCGTTGATTGGAGCACTTGACTCGCTTGCGAAGATTGAAAGATCCCAATCAATCGACCGTCGCGGTGATCTATTGATGGCGGTCAGGCAATTGAGCGCTAGGCCGGCACCAAAACAAGACCCCAATCAACTTGGTTTTGACTTCAAAAACATTCAAGTACTCCCCACTGGTAATCAGGGAATCACTCAAGCCCAACAGATCAACAATGAGCTTGCAATAACAGGGCTAGACCTCTCGCGGCATCAGCTTGACCAGTTCCAAGAGATGCTTGATCAAATGGGAGTTGTTAGGGCTGCCGAGTTAGTGGGACTAAGAGGCAATACCGAAGTATTGGTTGCTGGCGTCAGAGTGGCAACCCAAACCCCTCCGATGCGCTCTGGCAAAAGAGTTGTCTTCATCAGCTTGGATGATGGGACCGGTTGTGCCGATGCCACCTTTTTCGATGAGGCGCAACGACGCTGCGCGGGACTGCTGTTTCAAAATCGATTGCTCCTGATATCAGGAAAGACCCGCCGCACCGGAGTGCGGGGGGTCTCAATCCTGGCCGAAAACGCCTGGGATCTCAGGCAGCTTTGGCAGCAGTATTCGTCTAAAGCGAGTTAGTCCTGCGAGTTGAAGATAGCAAGCAGACGAATGATCTCCACGTAGAGCCAGATCAGCGAAGCGGTCAGACCGAACGCTGCACGCCACTCCATCTCCTTAGGCCAGCGGTTTGCAGCACCCTCACGAATCGCCTCAAAGTCGAGGTTTAGGGTGAAGGCGGCTAGGCCAACACCAACAAGTGCAATTAGCCAACCGAATGATGAGGAGTAAGCGCTCATGCCGGCAAACACTGCGAAGCCGAGGTTTACCAGTGCGAAAACTGAGTAACCAATCAGCGCAAACATCATGATTCTGGTAAAGCGAGCATCAACCTTTACCCAACCCATGCGGTAGGCGGCAAACATGGCTCCAGCGGTAGCGAGGGTGGAGACCAC
>DLOY01000070.1:1373-6548 GCA_002478545.1 Micrococcales bacterium UBA7472 | reverse complement strand
GTTGCACTGGCGCTAGTGCCATTTGCCACAGTGCCATTTGATCGTTCGGTGGATCAAAAGGGTCTTCTCGAAGGTGAGTGGCGAACCACCAAGTCCGATGACCCTCGGGATCAGGGTTGGTTTGATGCTCTATTTCGTTGGTTCATCGCAAGGCCAGTGCTGCTAATTCTTGTGTTGCTTGCCTTTGTCGTCTCGCTATTTAGTTTCCTGCTGTTCCTGGGACCTCCTGATCAGTGGGGCAAATAGTTGGTTTCATCCAGCGCTCATAGCGTCGAGGCCTACCTCGATGAACTGAGCGCTGAGCGCCGGACTCAGATAGTTCAACTGCGTGACATAGTTCTTGCCGCTCTGCCCGCTGGCTATCAAGAGGCAATCGAGTGGGGGATGATTTGCTACAAGGTCCCGCTATCAATTTCTGGCCCCACCTACAACCAAAAACCGCTCTCGGCGGTGGCGATTGCCTCTCAAAAGAACTACATCTCTATCTACCTGTTGGGTATCTATGCATCCCAGGAGCTGACCGATGAGTTTCACTCCAGGTGGCAACTAAGTGGCAAAAAGTTAGACATGGGTAAGTCCTGCGTTCGATTCAAAACAATCGATGGAGCTGATCTTGAAACCATCAGTTGGGCCTGTGGGCTATTGACCCCGACAGAGTTTTCGGCGATGTATTTGGCTGCGAGGGTAAATCGTTGAGCCTTCGGAACCAACCGAAAGGTAACTGCCAAACAACGAAATCCGTAGCTTTTTGAAAAAATCGGTTTTCTTTTTAAGCCAAAACGGTTTCAAATTCGACTAAATGCGAATTATGGGTGACAATGGGAATCCACGAAGGAGTGATTCCGTGTCTCAAGAGATGATCCCAAAACACGAACCTACCGGTTGGAGAAAAGTGCCCGCAGGGCACGCTCCACTCAATAAAGAAAAAGTAGCTGAGCTACTTGCTAAGGAGTGGGAGCGATTCAGTGCCACTACTAAAGGTTCTGGACAACACAACCAAATTTCCGCCAAGTCACTGCCGATGGGTGTGACCTCTAGCTTTCAGCACTGGGACCCATACCCCATTTCGGTAACCCGCGCTAAGGGTGCGTATGTGACCGATGTTGATGGTCGCAAACTGCTCGATCTATCCATGGGCTTTGGTGCGATGCTGGTCGGTCACCTTAACCCACACGTGGTTCGAAAGGTGAAGCGCGCTCTGAGCAAGACTGGCACCTTGTTTGTTACCCCATCGCCAACTGCTACCGCTGGTGCTGAGAAGCTCAAGCGTCGCTTCGGTTTGGACATGGTGCGCTTTACCAACTCTGGTACCGAGTCAACGATGTATGTCATCCGTATCGCAAGAGCGGTCACTGGCAAAAAAGGCGTAATCAAGATCGAGGGTGGTTACCACGGTGGCTACGATCCACTTCAGGTTTCGGTTAAGCCATCGCTTGACAAGATCGGCCCAGCCGACAACCCAGTCCCGTACATACCTGCTGAGGTCGAGGCCGGCGAGATTCACGTTGTCCCTTACAACGATCTAGCCGCCCTAGAGCGCAAGTTGGAGCAGACCGCATCGACGGTGGCCTGCTTGATGATGGAACCGGTAATCGAGAACCTCTCGATCATCCTCCCCGATGAGGGTTATCTAAAGGGTGTTCGCGAACTCTGTGACAAATACGGCGTCGCCTTGATCTTCGATGAGGTCAAGACCGGTTTGACCGCTGGTGTTGCCGGTGCTGCCAAGAAGATCGGTGTCCAGCCAGATCTAATCGCTCTTGCTAAGAGCATCGGTGGTGGATTGCCGGTGGCAGCCTTTGGTGGCAAGCAGAAGTTCATGGATGCAGTGGTAGATGGTCGCATGGCGCACTACGGCACCTACAACGGAAACCCTTTGGTTATGGCCGCTTGGGATGCGGTGGATGAGATTGCAACTGATGCGGCGCTTGACCGCGCAGAGGCGATCAACTTCTACACCCTGGAAAAGCTCGATGAAATCATCAACGAGTACCAGCTACCGGCTCACACGGTTGGCTTTGGTGTCAAGGGTGCAATGATCTGGTCGCCAAGTGCGGTGCGCAACTACCGCGATTTCAAGACCACCGACTTTGAGGTCGCTGAGCTGAGCTGGCTGTGGGGCATCAACCGCGGCATCATCACCCCTCCGGGGCTTGACGAGCAGTGGTTGGTTTCCTTTGCCCACACCCGCAAGGACATGGACAAGCTCATCGAGTCAACCCGTGAGCTAGCCAAAGCACTCCGCAGCTAGCGCTCGGCCGTAGCATAGAGAGCTATGCCTGAGCCGAAGATCAGTTATCCGGAAGACCTTCCGGTTGCTGGTCGCAGGCTGGACATTCTGGAAGCGATAAAGGCAAACCAGGTAGTGGTGATTGCCGGAGCCACAGGTTCCGGTAAAACCACTCAGCTGCCCAAGATGTGTCTAGAGCTTGGGCGCAAGAAGATCGCTCACACCCAGCCAAGACGAATCGCTGCTCGCTCGGTTGCCGAACGCATTGCAGAGGAGCTCGGAGTTTCACTTGGCGATCTGGTTGGTTATCAGGTGCGATTCACCGATAAGGCATCGGATAAGACTCAAGTCAAGGTGATGACTGACGGCATCCTGCTAAATGCAATTCAGCAGGATCCGCTACTCAAGCGCTACGACACCGTGATTATCGATGAGGCCCATGAGCGAAGCCTAAACATCGACTTCCTGCTTGGCTATCTGAAGCAGTTACTTCCCAAGCGCCCTGATCTAAAGCTGATCATCACCTCGGCAACCATTGACCCGGAGAGCTTTTCCAATCACTTCTCTGGCGCACCGATCATCGAGGTTTCGGGCAGAACCTATCCGATTGAAATTCGCTATCGTCCGGTTGCACGAGATAGCGCTGAGGAGGATGTCGACAGCTCGAGCTCTGCTAGCGACTACCTGGATGGGCTGATCTCGGCGCTAGATGAGTTGGCCTCAGAGCCTGAGGGAGACACCCTGGTGTTTCTCTCTGGTGAATCTGAGATCAAAGATGCTATGGATGCAATCAGCGGGCGAATCATCTCGGGCGCAATCTCGTCCAAAACTGAGGTATTGCCGCTCTATGGCAGACTTTCCGCCGCCGAGCAACACAGGGTGTTCGAGACTTCATCAAGACCAGGAGTCAGAAGACGCATCATCCTGGCCACCAACGTGGCGGAAACATCCTTGACTATCCCAAACATCAAATACGTCATTGATGCCGGGACCGCACGAATCTCCCGATACAGCCCAAGAGCCAAGGTGCAACGGCTGCCGATCGAAGCCATTTCGCAGGCAAGCGCGAACCAAAGAGCGGGTCGTGCCGGAAGAACCTCACCTGGAGTTGTCATCCGGCTCTACTCCGAAGAGGACTACAACTCGAGAAGTGAGTTCACAGACCCCGAGATTCTGCGCACCAATCTGGCTTCGGTGATTCTGCAGGCGGCAGCCCTTGGCATCACCAACATCGCGGAGTTTCCATTTTTGCAAGCACCCGATGGCAGGGGAGTCAGAGATGGTCTAGGGCTACTGGTCGAGCTGGGAGCCATTGAGAACCCCAAAGAGGTGGTACTCACCGAGGTGGGTAAAAAGCTTGCAAGACTACCGATTGAACCCAGGTTTGCCCGGATGCTGCTCGAGGCTCAAAAGAAGAACCTGGTGCGCGAAGTGATGGCGATTGTTGCAGGCCTGACTATTCAAGATCCAAGAGAGCGGCCTGCGGAAAAGCGCGTTCAGGCAGATGCCCTGCATGCCAGATTTCAAGATCAAACCTCAGACTTTTTATCGCTGCTCAATCTTTATAACTACATAGAAGATCAGCAGCAAAAACTCTCATCATCGGCATTTAGAAGACTTTGCAAATCTGAGTATCTCAACTATTTGCGAGTGAGGGAGTGGCAGGACCTAATGCGACAGCTGCAGTCACTCGCTAAGCCCTTGGGCATGGAGCTTAGAGGTAGAAGAAAAGACCCGGATGGGATTCACCAGTGCCTGCTTGCCGGCCTGCTATCTCAAATCGGTATCAAGCAGGAGCAAAAACCAATCTGGCAAAACGGCAAAGCAAAGCCCAATAGGGGGCCTGCGGAGTACGCCGGGTCAGGTGGCAAGAAGTTCTACATCTTCCCTGGGTCGGCGCTCGCAAAAAAACCACCGCAGGCAATAATTTCGGCTGAGCTAGTTGAAACCAGCAGGCTCTTTGCCCGCATGAACGCCGAGATCAAACCCGAGTGGGCAGAGGAGTTGGCCGGCGATCTTTGCAAACGAAGTTTTTCTGAGCCGCACTGGGAGAAGAAACTTGGCTCGGTTGTCGCTAATGAGCGGGTTCTGCTTTACGGCATCGCAATCGTTGAAAACCGCAAGCTGCAGTATTCAAGAATTGATGAGCTGGTGGCGCGTGAGCTGTTTATCAGGCACGCCCTGGTCTATGGCGAATGGGATTCACCGCAGCAGTTTGAAAAGCGCAACAAGGTCTTTTTGGAGGAACTCGCGGAGCGAGCAGAGAGATCTCGGAAACCAGAGTTGGTGCCATCGGAGAACGAACTGTTTAGGTTTTTTAATAACCGCATCCCACTCGATGTTTACTCAACCAGAAGCTTTGAAGGTTGGTGGCGCAAGGCCAAGCTGGAAAGGCCAGACCTACTGGATCTAAGCGTTGAAAAGCTCTACGAGAACGAGGTCGAGGAGCCAACCGAGTTCGACTTACCAAAGTCTTTCCCCTATGAGGGGCAGCAGTTTGATCTGAACTACAAGTTTGACCCGGGTGCAATTGATGATGGCGTCACAGTAGATGTCCCACTCGCGGTGTTGGCCAGATTGACCTCGGATCCCTTTGAATGGCTGGTGCCGGGTATGCGCCAAGATTTGGTTACCGAGCTAATTAGATCGCTACCCAAGCAGCTTCGAAAGTTTGTGGTGCCAGCCAACGATTGGGCTAGAAAGGCGCTCGAGGTTTTGCCGGAAGTTCCAAATGGGCAACTCCTTGAGCTACTTGCAAAGACCCTGCGAGAGCTGAGCTCAGTGCCAATTCAAGCTACGGACTTTGATTTGGAAAAGCTTCCGACTTCACTTCGAATGACCTATCGCGTGGTGGATGCCAAGGGCAAGCAGCTTGGGCTCGGAACAGATCTTGCAGCGCTCAAGAGCAAGTTTCAAGACAAGGCACGAGGTGAAGTGGCCAGTCT
>DLOY01000070.1:0-1272 GCA_002478545.1 Micrococcales bacterium UBA7472 | reverse complement strand
ATCGAGTCTCAGCATGCCGGCTCTAACCTCAAGGCGTTTCCAACTCTTTTGGTTTCACCCTCTGGTGTTGAGATAAAGCTCTTTGCCACCGAGGGCGAGCGAAGAAAGCACCACATCTACGGTGTCATCGAGCTAGTCAGAAGGGCAATTCCAAATCCTGCAGACTATGTAAAAGATCACCTAAAGCCCCAGGAGAAGCTGGCTATCTCAGCGCTTGGCTATCAGAGCGTTAGAGATTTTCTGGCTGATCTATTGGCAGCTTTGGCTGAACAAGAAATTCGGAAACTGGAGTCCTCGGGGCTGATTTTCACAAGGTCAGAGTTTGAGAGTGTCCGTGACACAGTTCAACGCGAGCTCATTGAAAAAGCTTTTGACCTGGTTCCAACTTTGGAGAAGATTGCCGCCGCCGCGGCTAGTGCTCAGAGGGAAATCTCTGCGGTGAAAGGCTTCGAATTTCTATCGGTTTTGAATCAAGAGAAAGAGCACATCGCTCAGCTGACACCGAGAAATCTGATCTTTTCTACATCGCTCACGCGGATTCGAAGATTGCCGGTTTATCTAGAGGCCATAGCTCAGCGAGTTCGTAAGTTGCAGGAGCCCGGCTCTAGGGATGCTCAGCTTTGGTATGAGGTTCGTGAAGCCATAAATCTTTTTGAATCTAAAGGTGGCACTATGCCCTTAGCTATGGGTTCCACCCCCGAACTGGTGCAAGCCAGATGGCTAATCGAAGAGTTTCGAGTTAGCCAATTCGCTCAGTCGCTAGGAACTGCGGAACCGGCATCGCTAAGGCGAATTCAGAAGGCAATTCTGGGCTAGCTATATCTGGGGAAAGCATTTGGCTTCTTCGGTGGTTGATTCTCCTAGTTGAACACATCTGGAGGAACAAATGGATTCAGGCGCAAAGTGCCCAGTGCCGCACGGCAGCATCACTCAGACCGGTGTATCGAACATGGATTGGTGGCCTAACGCCCTCAATCTCGACATCCTGCACCAGCACGATAAGAAGTCGAATCCACTCGGAGATTTCAACTATCGCGAAGAGGTAAAGAAGCTCGACTTCGATGCCGTAAAGCGCGATGTTCACGCACTGATGACTGACTCCCAAGAGTGGTGGCCGGCAGACTGGGGTCACTACGGCGGACTCTTTATTCGTATGACCTGGCATGCAGCTGGTTCTTACCGCGTTGCAGATGGCCGCGGTGGTGCGGGAACTGGCAATCAGCGTTTTGCACCATTGAACTCTTGGCCCGATAACGCCAACCTCGACAAGGC
>DLOY01000071.1:2867-5243 GCA_002478545.1 Micrococcales bacterium UBA7472 | reverse complement strand
GAGGTCGTAGAGACCCCAGCCGCTGAAGAGGTCACCGAGGCTCCTGCAGCCGAGGAGAGCGCTGAGGCTGAAGAGCCAAAGGCCTAAGTCAAAAGGACTACCAATGAGTAAACCCGCTGGTCTAGCCGGCGGGTTTTCTCGTTTCCGGATTGACTTCGCCTACGACGGGACCGACTTTGCCGGTTTCTCCAAACAGCCAGAACTTAGGACTGTGCAAGGTGAGCTGCTACGCGCGCTGAGTGTCATCTTTGGAGATGATCAGACTGATTTTGGGATGCGCGTCGCCGGTCGAACCGATGCCGGCGTGCACGCCCTGGGGCAGGTTTGCCACATTGACATCAGTTCAGAGCAGCTAAAAAGGGCTGGAAGGTCGGGGTTCACTGCATCAAGGCTGCAGAGCTTGCTGCCTAACGAGATTGTGATTCATTCGATCGAAACCGTATCCGAGGATTTTGATGCCAGGTTCTCAGCCATCGGCCGTTCGTATCGATACCTGATTGTTGACGAACTCGCGCCTCGCTCGCCATTGAGCTCGCGTTATGAACTCTGGATCCCCGGGGAGTTGGATGTCGAGTTGATGAGTGCGGCCGCAAAGGTCTTGGTCGGATTGCATGACTTTGGTGCTTTTTGTAAGCCGCGTGAGGGTGCAACCACCATCCGGCATCTCAAGACCCTGAAAGTCACTCGCTTTGCTGACAATGTCGAGGTTTACCTTGAGGCCGATGCTTTCTGTCACAACCAGGTGAGATCGATGGTCGGAGCCTTGATCGCAGTTGGCCAAAACAGACTCTCAATTGCCGAGTTGGCAGAAATACTCAAGGCGGCAAAGCGCGTTTCTAAGTTCAAAGTTGTAGCTCCTCATGGACTTGCATTGACCGGTGTTGAGTATCCAGATCAGAGCATGTGGCGCGCTCAGGCAGAAAAAGCCAGAAATTTGCGTTCCAGCGAGGAAATTTCTGTTTGACCTATTGGGTAAAACTGCCCTAAACTTGCACCTTGGTTCGGCTATGCCGAAAGGTTTGAAACCGCGTTAGATCTCGCGGAATCACACAAAAGAAACTACGAGGTAATTTAGCGTGCGTACTTATTCGCCAAAGGCCAGCGAGCTGAGCCACGAGTGGTTCGTCATTGACGCCACCGATGTTGTTCTAGGTCGTCTTGCAACCCACGCAGCTGCTCTGCTGCGCGGAAAGCACAAGCCAACCTTCGCTGCTCACATGGACAATGGTGACTTCGTCATCATCATCAACGCAGACAAGGTTGCACTGACCGGCTCAAAGCTTGCTCAGAAGAAGGCATACCGTCACTCTGGTTACCCAGGTGGTCTAACCGCTACCACTTACTCCGAGCTTCTGGAGAAGAACCCAGAGCGCGCAATCGAGAAGGCAATCCGCGGCATGCTGCCAAAGAACTCTCTCGGTGACCAGCAGCTAGGAAAGCTAAAGGTTTACAAGGGTGCAAACCACCCTCACGTGGCACAGCAGCCAAAGCCATTCACCATTTCTCAGATCGCCCAGTAAGGACTAGACCGTGGCAGAGAACACCGCAATCGAGGCAGAGACCTCCTACACCACCGAGTCCGCACCAGCCAAGGCTGTGCGCTCACGCGGAGACCTATCCCAGCCAGGTGCTGGCACCGGCCGTCGCAAGGAGGCCGTTGCACGCGTTCGCCTAGTACCAGGCAGCGGCAAGATCACCGTAAACGGTCGTACCTTCGAGGACTACTTCCCAAACAAGCTTCACCAGCAGCTCATCACCGACCCATTCAAGGTTCTTGAGCTACAGGGTGCATACGACGTAATCGCACGCATCGATGGTGGCGGCAGCGCTGGCCAGGCAGGTGCACTGCGCCTTGGAATCTCTCGTGCTCTAAACGAGATTGACAAGGACAACAACCGTCCTGCTCTGAAGAAGGCTGGCTTCCTAAGCCGCGACGCTCGTGTTATCGAGCGCAAGAAGGCTGGTTTGAAGAAGGCCCGCAAGGCTAGCCAGTTCTCCAAGCGCTAACGAATACGCTTCTGCCATGGGCAGGCTATTTGGCACCGACGGTGTTCGGGGCATCGCTAACAAGGACATAACCGCAGATTTTGCGCTGAAACTAGCGCAGGCTGCGGCTTTTGTCCTTTCGGAGGAAGCTCGCTCTCGTGGGGACCGCCCTAGAGCGGTAATTGGTCACGATCCAAGAATCTCTAGTGACTTCATTTCTGCTGCCGTGGCTGCTGGCTTAGCCTCATCTGGAGTCGATGTCTTCGATGCTGGTGTGATACCAACCCCCGGCGCGGCCTATCTAACCGCTGACCTTGATGCTGACTTCGGTGTCATGATCTCCGCTAGTCACAACTCAGCTCCTGATAACGGAATCAAGTTCTTCTCCCG
>DLOY01000071.1:0-2820 GCA_002478545.1 Micrococcales bacterium UBA7472 | reverse complement strand
GGTGGTCACAAACTTCCGGATTCCACCGAAGACAAGATTGAGGCGGCGCTTGGCAGTGCCCTGACTCCGATCGGTTCGGAAGTTGGTCGAGTTACTCGTTTCGCAGATGCCGAGGATCGCTACCTCCTACATCTTTTGGGAACGCTCCCTAACCGCCTTGATGGAATCAAGATTGTCCTCGACTGCGCAAATGGCGCAGCAAGCGCCATCTCACCACAGGCATTTGCAGATGCAGGTGCAAAGGTCATCACCATTGGCAATGACCCGGACGGCAACAACATCAACCAGGGTTGCGGCTCGACTCACCTCTCTGCCTTGCAGGCAGCAGTGGTTGCCCACGGTGCTGATTTGGGTATCGCTCATGACGGAGATGCCGATAGATGCCTGGCTGTAGATCACACCGGAGCCATCGTCGATGGTGATCACATCATGACTGTTTTGGCGCTAGCGCTGAAGAACTCCGGTCAGCTTGCTCGCAACACCCTGGTGACAACCGTGATGAGCAATCTCGGGTTGAAGATTGCCATGCAGAATGCAGGTATTGGAATCATCGATACCAAGGTCGGGGATCGCTATGTCCTTGAGGCTATGCGTGAGGGTGGCTATTCACTCGGTGGTGAACAATCTGGCCACATAATCTTTTCGCAGTATGCAACTACCGGTGATGGTGTCCTGACCGGGCTTCACCTCGCTGCTCAGGTGGCTGCAACTGGCAAGTCACTTCGTGAGCTGGTCTCGGTGATGCCAAACTTCCCGCAGGTCTTGGTCAACGTCCCAGGAGTAGACAAGTCTCGAGTTGACTCGGACTCTGAATTGCAGGCTTTAGTGCTTCAGGCCTCAGAGGAGCTTGGAGATAGAGGTCGAGTACTGCTACGCGCCTCCGGTACCGAGAATCTTGTCCGGGTGATGGTTGAAGCAGCCGATCAGGGCACCGCCCAGAGTTGGGCCGACCGAATCGCACTTCTGGTTGAGCGCAGGCTCGCACTTTGAAAACTTTCCAGCTTCGTCGCTACGAGCTAGACCCGCAGCTGGCCGATGAGTTCGTTCTATGGGTGCAAGAGGATGTCATGCCGATTCGAAACCAGTTCGGTTTTCAGGCGGAGTGGATGTATTTGGCGCAAGATAAAACCGAGCTCACTTGGCTGGCATCACTTGAAGGTGATGAGGACCACTTCAAATTGGTCGAAGCCGAATACTCAGCTTCAAAGGCACGGGCCCAGGCGGCAGTCAAGATGCCCAAGGCACTTATCAAAGCCAACGTCAGCTTCGTAAGCAGCGCTCTCTAAGAAATCTCTCAGCTCAATGCAGGTTAATAACTGAAACCTTCTCAAGGAGCTCAAATGGAATTAGTTTGCCCAAAGTGTGGCGCAGCAATGCGAACCTATGAAAGAAATGGTATTCACATCGATCAGTGCACCTCATGTCGAGGTGTGTTTCTGGATCGCGGGGAACTTGAGCACCTCATCGATGCTGAACAGGCCTTCTATAAGCCGGCAGTTTCAGTCCCGCAGCAGCCTCAGCAGCAGCCACAGTATTACTACGGACACAAAAAGAAGAAGAGCCTTCTAACCGAACTCTTCGATTTCTAAACCTTGCGGATTAGCACCTTCTCGACTCGGTGATTGTCGCCCTTTTGCATCACCAGGGTTGCTCTTGAGCGTGTCGGTTCAATGTTTTCCCTGAGGTTTGGCAGGTTGATGTCTTTCCAAAATCCGCGAGCTCGATCCATGGCCTGCTCTTTGGTCAGTTCGGTGGTTAGCTTGTGGAAGTAGGACTTTGGGTTAGTGAAGGCTGACTCCCAGAGCTTCTCAAATCGGTTTAGATACCAGGTTTCGATGTTTGCAATTTCGGCATCGATGAAAATCGTGAAATCGAAAAAGTCACTCAGCGCAAGCTCTTGACCGATTGAGGGTGGCTGCAAAACATTAAGTCCCTCAAGAATCAGGACATCCGGGGTGGTGACCTCTTCAACCTCGCCAGGGACAATGTCATAGGAGAGGTGGGAGTAAACCGGTGCGGTCACGCCAGTCTTGCCGGATTTAATCTCGCTAACAAATTGCAATAGGCGCTTGCGGTCATAGCTCTCGGGAAAGCCCTTGCGATGCATGATGCCACGGCGCTCAAGCTCAGCATTTGGATACAAGAACCCATCAGTGGTTACCAGCTCGACGTGCTTAGTTTCATCCCAGCGTTGCAGCAGTTCTCTCAGCAGGCGCGAGACGGTGGACTTGCCAACCGCTACCGAACCCGCAACCCCGATGATGAAGGGGGTTCGCGCTGCACGCTCGCCAAAGAAGTCACTAGTGTCCTGGTGCAGCTCCTGAGTTTTTGATGCGTAAATCGAGAGCAGTTGACTGAGCGGTAGATAAACCTCTTGCACCTCTTTTAGGTCCAGGAAATCGCCCAGGCCACGGATGTTGTCAATCTCGATTTCACTCAGCGGTAGTGAGCTGGAGTTGGCAAGCTCCGCCCAGTCCTCGCGATCAATTGCAAGGTAGGGGGAAAGGCTCTCTAGGCCGTGGGCTCCACTCACAAGGGGTAATTCTGCCGTAGATTTAGACGCATGTGTGGAATCGTGGGCTATGTAGGTCCAGGGTCTTCCCTCGATGTTCTAATCTCGGGCCTTCGTAGGCTCGAGTATCGAGGCTATGACTCTGCGGGGGTATCAGTAATCGACCCAGAGGTCGGACTGCAGACTAGAAAGCGTGCCGGCAAACTCTCGGTCTTGGTTGAAGAGCTGGAGCAAAATCCAATCAAAGATGCCCACATCGGTATAGGACACACTCGCTGGGCAACTCACGGTGCACCAACCGATGGCAA
>DLOY01000052.1 GCA_002478545.1 Micrococcales bacterium UBA7472 | reverse complement strand
GTGCCCTGACCCTTGATGATCTCTGGGTGATCAAAGGGTGGGACAAAGACCGCGCCGGTCTTAGCGGTGAATTCTTTTGCAGCAGCCAAAGTCTCATCAAAGATTGCTCCGGTCAGAACCACCTCGGCACCGTAGCCAAGGGTAGCCTGGTATTTCGGAAGTGATGCTCCAACCGGCATAAAGATGGTGGCCTTGATGCCGAGCTGCTTGGCAGCTAAAGCAACGCCCTGAGCGTGATTACCGGCCGAAGCTGCAACCACTCCGCGCTTTTTTTCCTCGTCGCTAAGACCAGAAATCATGTTGTACGCGCCGCGAATCTTGTATGCCCCAGTGCGCTGCAGATTTTCACACTTGAACCAAACCTCTTGCCCGGTCTGCTCGGACAGCCAGTGACTTGGAAGCATTGGGGTCTTGAGCGCAATACCGCGCACGTTTTCTAGGGTCGCGTAAAAATCATCGAGAGTGGGCAGCTTGTTTGACATCTCAGGGACCTTAGAACTTCGAATGAGTCAAAGTCTAGTGATTTAGAAGCTGGTACCGATCTTGCTCAGACGCTCAATGCGCTTTGGGATTGGTGGGTGGGTTGAGAAAGCCCGCTCCACAAACCCCGGCTTGATTGGGTCGTTGATGTACATGTGAGCCATTGAAGAGTTCACCTTACGCATTGGACGACCGTATTCACCGAGCTTCTGTAATGCCGATGCCAGACCCTGGGGGTATCTTGTCATCTCGGCACCGGAAGCATCTGCCAAGTATTCGCGTTGGCGTGAGACAGCTGCGGATACCAGCGGTCCAATTAGCGCTGCCACGATCCAACCGACTACACCGATCAAAATCATGAATGCCTGAATCTGGCCGTTGTTTGAATTCCGATCATTGGAACTTCCCATGCCAGAGAACCAAGCCATGCGCATCGCAAAATCAGCCAAGATTCCAACCGCGGAAACTAATCCAAAGACGATGGTTGAAACTCGGATGTCGTAGTTCTTCACGTGACCGAGTTCATGTGCCATCACGCCCTCAAGCTCGTTGTCATTCATGATGTCCAAAAGTCCGGTGGTCGCAGCAACCACCGCGTGCTTTGGGTCACGTCCGGTGGCAAAGGCATTCGGGGCAGGATCATTGATGATGTAGACCTTGGGCATGGGCATACCCTGCGAGATGCTCAGGTTTTCAACGATGTTCCAAAGTCTTGGGTTGTCGGCCTTCTGAATTGGGTATGCGCCGCTCATCGCAATGGCCATCGATGCAGCTGCAAAGTACTGGAACAGCGCATAACCGAAGACAAACAAAATAATCCAGAGTGCACTTGAACCATTGCCGGAGGCCTCGCCCCACCAATATGCGAGAGCACCCAACAGCAGCACGAAGCCACCGATGATGATGACGGTATTGCGCTTATTCGCGGCTATCGCCGAATACACAAAGCTCTCCTAGAACTTGACCTGGGGTGGCTCTTGAATTGCGGCAGGGTTCTCAACCTCGAAGAACTCACGCTCAGTGAAGCCCAAATTCTTGGCAAACACGTTGTTTGGGAACTGCTGAATCTTGGTGTTCAGCTCACGCACGCCACCGTTGAAGAAGCGGCGTGAGGCCATGATCTTGTCTTCGGTGTCGGTTAGCTCGCGCTGCAGCTCCAAGAAGTTCTGGGATGCAACCAGTTGTGGGTAGGCCTCTGAGACTGCGAACAGGCTCTTCAGGGCTCCCTGCAGCATGCCCTCGGCCTGAGCTGCCATCGCTGGGTGAGCCAGTGCCTCAGGAGAAACAGTGGCAGCCCTAGCCTTGGTCACATTCTCAAAGACTTCTCTTTCGTGAGTGGCATAGCCGCGAACGGTTTCGATCAGGTTTGGGATTAGGTCAGCTCTGCGCTTGAGCTGGATAGTGATATCGCTCCAGGCTTCGTCGACTCGCACCTTGAGGGTGACCAAAGAGTTGTAGGTGACCCAGAGATAAATGCCAACGATGGCGACTACCGCGAGTACGATCCAAAAGACTTCCATTGCGCTCCTAGCTTGAACCACTCAACATTATGAACCCTGACTGGCAATTTGCTGGGCGTGAGCTAGCAGAATTTTGTGCCCCGAGTGGGACTCGAACCCACACTGTGACGATTTTAAGTCGTCTGCCTCTGCCATTGGGCTATCGGGGCAATGCAAAAGGCCCGGGTTTCCCCGGGCCTTCGGCAAGTTTTACTTACCGGGTTTTGTGGCCCAGGTTGAGAAGAATAATCGTGGGTTACGAACTGGCTCTAGCGAGACAAGATCACGACCAAGGATGAAGTTCCAAACCCAACCGGAAACGACGCGAATCTTGCGCTCCCAAGTTGGCATAGCAAGGCCGTGGTACCCGCGGTGCATGATCCAGGCAACAAAACCGGTGATACCGATCTTGCCGGATTGGAACGCTCCGACTCCGATACCCAGGCCGGCAACCGCACCAAGGTTCTTGTGGAAGTATTCGCGGATTTCCTCGCCGCGAATCGATGCCACGATGTTCTTAGCAAGCAACTTGGCCTGGCGAACAGCGTGCTGAGCGTTTGGAACGCAGTAGCCACCAACGCCGCCACCGGATAGGTCTGGCACCGCGGATACATCTCCGGCCGTCCAAGCCCCTTCGTAAACCTTGTCGCCGTCAACAATCTGTAGCTTGGCATTGGCATTGATGCGGAAACGTGCATCCAGCGGGAAGTCGCAGTTCTTTGCAACTGGAGCGGCGGCAACACCCGCGGTCCAGATGATCAGGTCAGAGGCAAAGCTCTCACCGGTGGAAAGCTTGCAGACACCACCATCGGCTGACTCAAGCTGAGTGTTCAGGTG
>DLOY01000020.1:5180-11659 GCA_002478545.1 Micrococcales bacterium UBA7472 | reverse complement strand
CGCTGAGTTCAGTCACAGCATTTGGTGCAGCGAGATCCAATTGCACTAGCGGGCAACTAATGCGGGAGCTAACTCCGGTCGAGAGATTATCGATAACTACGCATTCGTGACCATTTTGTTCGGCTGACCGAACAACGTGAGAGCCAATGTAGCCAGCACCGCCAGTGACCAAGAGTTTCATGTCTCAAGGCTACCTTGAGGCTTTGGTAACAATTGTTCACTACCGCAAAATATCGGACTTGACACGGGCATACTTACACCGTTGTAATTACACAAACAAGATTCACAAGAAGGCAGGGAAAAGGCATGGAACAACGCGGTCAGGTGCCTGCAAACTGGTTTATCGATGTCCTAAAGCTGGGGGTTTCAGGGGCATACGGTGATGGCGAGACCGATCCCCTAGCCTGGCAAGCAGACGCTCTTTGCTCCCAGACCGACCCAGAAGCATTCTTCCCAGAAAAGGGTGGCTCAACTCGCGACGCAAAGCGCATTTGCGCTCAGTGCACCGTGAAGTCGGAGTGCCTGGAGTATGCACTGAAGAACGACGAGCGCTTTGGAATCTGGGGTGGCCTTTCTGAGCGTGAGCGTCGCCGTCTTCGCAAGCGCGCCTAGTTCGCTATGTCCGCACTTTCGGTAGCGGCTGTTGTTGTTTCCCACGGCAGACCTGATTACCTAAAGGCATCGCTATCGGCTCTTTCAGCCCAGTCGCTGCGTCCCAAGCATGTAATCGTCGTTGAAACCGCTGCGGATTCTGAATCCATGGAGCTCGCAAGGGCAGCGGGCTTCCAGCTGATCACTCCGGGGGATATCCAATTTGGGGCTGCGGTGAACGCCGCTATTGATGCCCTGCCTAAGGATTTTGGCTGGCTGTGGCTTTTGCATGAGGATGCCGTTGCCGAGGTTTCTGCGCTTGAACAGCTTGGTAGAGCGGCCGAAATCTCACCTTCGGTTGCGATCATTGGTCCCAAGCTCTTGCACTTTGATGACCCCGGTCGAATTCAGCAACTTGGACTCACGGCCACCAAGACCGGAAAGCCTTTCCTACTGGTCGCTGACGAATACGATCAGGGTCAGCATGATGCTTTGGCGGATGTTCTTGCCACCTCGACCGCAGGCATGTTGATTGCACTTGATGCTTGGAATCGACTTGGTGGAGTGCAAGACAACACCCCACTTTTTGCCTCAGATTTGGAATTGGGCATCAGGGCCCGCGCAGCGGGATACCGAGTGATGGTGGAACCAAGCGCCAGGGTGTTACACGCAGGGCTTTCGTTGGCTGGCTTGCGAGAAAAAAGCTGGATTGGTGGATCCAGGTATGTGGCACGGGCTAAAGCCCACATCCACACCGCAACTACGCTGTGGCCACTTCCATTTGTTCTAGCGCTTTACCTAGTCATGCCATTGATCGCGCTGGTCAGCATCCCCTATCACCTCTGGACCAAGCGACCAGGAAGAATTCTTGGTCAGCTGCGCGGTTGGCTCTGGGCCTGGGGCACGCTCTCCCAAAGGCTTCAGGCACGAGCCACCACTCGCGGATTGGGGTCGTTGATACCGGTTTCAAATTTGCTGGCAACCACAAAACAAATTCGCCAGCGAAAGCTTGATGCGCTGATAGAACTGCCTGATGAACCAAAGCCGCTGAATGGCATCTTTGCGAGCAATCAGGCTTGGTTCGCGCTACTTCCGCTCATTGCAAGTTTCCCACTTTGGCCGCAGGGAGCTCTTATCACCCCATGGCTGGCACCGATTAGCGCCGACCTTGGTGAAATCTTTAGCCAAACCGGTTCGATTGGGTTGCAGTCAGGGTTTGGATTAGCCGCCCCAACTGACCCTTTCAACTGGGTGCTGCTTGCTCTCGCAGCTATTTCCCCGCTCGGTTCGGATTGGGCAGTGTCACTTTGGCTATTCGCAGGACCAACGCTTGGCTACTTTGTAGCGTGGCAGTTCGCCGCAGCCTTTATTCAAAAGCCCTGGCTGAGGACCCTGGTAGGACTGGGCTACTCGCTTTCGCCTTTTGTTCTTGGGGCCGCGCTGGGTGCAAACCTGGTCTCCCTAACTGCAGTCCTATTTGCCCCGCTGGCTTTGCTATTTGCCCTGAGATCCATGCAGAGCAACACCAATGCCCGCGCTCTTCGCTGGTCGGGCCTGAGTGCAATTAGCCTCTTTGGACTCTCAGTATCTAGTCCGAGTCTGGCTCTGTTGGCGAGTCTCTACTTCATTGTTTTAGGGCTGATCAACCCAAGGCGTCTGCACCTGCAACTGTTGGCACTTGTGCCAAGCGCTTTGGTGCTTTACCCCTGGGTTCAGTTTTGGTTTGATCAGGGCAACGTAAACCTGGCACTGATTCCAGCTTGGTCTGCATTGCCAGCTAATTCAATCGCGCTGTCAACCTGGTCAGTGTTTCTGCTGTTGGCAGGTGCCCTGCTGGCAGCTGGTTTGGCTTCAGCGAAAACCGGACGCTGGCTTGCAGGCCTCGCCCTCATCCTTGGTCTTCTGGCAGTTAGCTATTTCGAGATCAGCTCTCAGCTGGCTCAGCTTGGTGTTGCAGTGCTTATTGCGCTAGTCCTAGCAGCCTCTGGCATCGCTCAGATCAACAAACCCGTGGCTGTTGCCACAGGCTTGGTATTTGCGGTATTTCTAGGATTTGCAGCGTGGCAGTCCGTTTCGGTTCAGCGCCTGGATTCACGAGAATCCAGGTTGATGCCCGCCCTAGTGGTCGCGCAATCCAAGGCTAATCAGGGTGATGTATTGACTCTGAAGCTAAGTCAGGGTGAAAGCATTGAGGCGGAATTGGTCTGGGGCGATGGCCTTCAACTTGAGCAGCGGGCCGTTGCGAGCAAGTACCTGGAACCGGAACTGCCGGCGCAGCAGATTGCTCAACTTAGTGCCGGCTTGATTGCTGGCAATTCTGACGGCGTCGAAGCCCTGATCCAACAGTTGGGAATCAGTTTCATTTTGCTGAACTCCTCGGATCCACAGCTGCAAGCCCAGACCGAGGTCGCTATCGGCTCGATGGAGTTTTTGCAGCCCGCTGGTCGATCTGAGTTTGGAGCGCTCTGGAGAACCCAGGTCGCTTCCTCCGAAGCACCTAATTCCACCCCACAGCCACTGAGGCAGGAGTTGATCTGGAGCCTGGCGGTCGCAGCACTGTTAGCGCTGCCGACCCCAGCCGTGGTGCGAGGCTATCGCCGCTCGCGAAGGAGTGAGCGATGAAGTTAGGTCTAAGGATCTTGGGCTACCTCGCCCTGGTGGGGTTAGGTTTCGCGTTAGTTCAAGTGCCAAAGCCACTTGCACCCAAAGAACTGGGTGCCATTGAGGCAACTGCAAGTGTTGATCCGATGCCTCTGAGTGCTTACTGTCCCGGGCCATTGGCTGAGATAGGTGGCGAGCAAGGCACCGACTTGGGTGCTATCGAAAGAGTCGGCAAAGCCACATTCAACCTCTGGGGAGCTGATGCACAGACTCAAGAAAACGGTGGTCTACTTGTAAGCGTCGAGGGTAAAGAGCAGTCCACGAAGCTGCTCTCAGCAAACCAAACTCAGGCGATCTCGCGAGAGAGACTCAGCGGCCTCGCTGCAACCTATTGCCCGATGCCGCAGGTTTCTGGATACTTCATCGTTGGTGACTCTGGCCCCGGTAGCGAAAGCGTCCTTCACCTTGCAAATCCAAACAACGTTGACCTGATGGTTGACCTTGAGTTGGTCTTGGAGTCAGAGGTGGCTACCGATCGAATATCGCTGGCGGCCGGCGAACACAAAATCGTTTCTCTGGTCGCTCTAAGTTCAGCGGAGTCGAGCTTTGCGCTTCGTTATCAAACCTCTGGACTGCCAGTTGCCGCGTTCATGCAGCTTCGCGAGGTCAGTGGCCTCAGTGCCACCGGAGTGGCGCTGGTTCCACCCACCAAGCCAGTGAGTCAAGGCGCGATTGCGGGTCTATTGGTTGCAGAAAATGCAATCAAATCCCCGATGCTTAGGGTTTTCAATCCAGGTCTTGAGGATGTTGAACTAAACCTTCAGGCCATCAACCCTGAGGACTTCGAGTTGACTCGGATTCGAGTACCTGCGGGAGTCTTGCTGGAGCAATCGCTAAACCTGCCAGCAGGTGTGAGTCTGATCAGTTTTGAAGCCGACTCAGAGCTGGTGTTGTCTCTTCGAAACGACCTGATTTCTCCCAAGGTGGATTTTGAGTGGTTGCTACCAACCCCAGCTTTTGAGCGAGATCTTTATCTTCAGGCTCCTGGCAGCACCGCGCTGCTGATTTCAAACCCAGGTCTGGACCCAATTGCTGTGGTCATTGAAAGCACTACAAATCAAGCGGTGAGTGTTCCCGCTCGCTCCAGCCTGGTCGTGCCAGTCGAGCGAGGCCCATTGCAGATTGCTGGATCTGGGTTCATGGCGAGTTTGCATGTTCTATCGAATGCGGGATATGCCGTAATTCAACCAACCGAGATGCGGAATATCGGAGAGAGTATTCGGGTATTGGTTCGCTAATTCGGGTGAATCAAATCCCAGGGGTCGGCATCGATTAGTGCTGCAGCCGCAGAGATGACCGCCTGCTCGATTTGCAACCGTGGGTCGCTAATTCGCATCTTTCCAATTCGCTGAATTGGGATTCGGTAGAGCGTGATCTGCATCTTTTCCTTGTTAGCCAAAAAGCGTCGGATCGGCTCCTGCTCGCTCACCTGTGGCACGTCCTCGATTTCCCAGCTGAGCTTGGACAGTTTCTCGGGGAACGCTTCCTTTAGATAGTCACAGGTCTCGGCAACGACATCCTCAAAGAAGTGTTTGCGGGCGATGCCGTGGTGAAAGAGTTTGGAAGGTAGTGGACGCCGCATTCCACGACCGTGGCGGTCGCGGCTAATCGGGCCTTGGTCCATGTCGCCATTGTATTCTTGCCCTGCTCGTTACAGCTAAGAGGAAAACTTTGGTTCAGTTCAGCGACTTTGTAAAGACCTATGACGTTCGTGGTTTAGTTGGTTCACAGCTCACCGACGAGGTCGTTGAGGCGTTTGGAGCGGGTTTTGCCGACGAGCTGGGTCTAGAGGGTAAAGAGCTGGTCATCGGATATGACATGCGTGACAGCTCGGAGCGTTTTGCCGCGAGCTTTGCAAAAGGTGCCGCCAAGCGCGGAGCTTCCTCAAAGGTTTTGGGATTGTGCTCCACCGACATGTCCTACTATGCGTCGGGAGTCATGCAGTTGCCAGCGGTGATGTTCACTGCCAGCCACAACCCAGCAACTTACAACGGCATGAAGTTCTCCCGAGCCGGCGCTCGCGGAATCTCAATGAACACTGGCTTGAGCGGGATTTCTGAGCGCGCACAGGCCTTCTTAGTTAACGGCATCGATCAGCTTGAAACCGTGGGTAAGAGCGTTCGGGTAGATGTGATGCAGGACTATGTGAAATATCTGCGATCGCTGGTAAGGCTAGAAGGTGCGAGAAAGCTAAAGATCGTCGTTGATGCCGCTAACGGTATGGGTGGCCTCACGGTTCCAGCCGTATTCGGATCCGCAGCCGGTCTACCGGCATTGGATTTTGAGATTATCCCGATGTACTTCGAACTCGATGGCACTTTCCCAAACCACGAGGCAAACCCGCTTGATTCCAAGAACCTGGTTGATCTTCAGCGCGCAGTCCTAGAGCACGGAGCTGATCTGGGTCTCGCCTTCGACGGTGATGCAGATCGCTGCTTTGCAATCGACGAAAAAGGCCAGGCCATTAGCCCATCGGCGGTTGCCGCAATCGTCGCCAAGCGAGAGATCGAGCGCGTTCAAGCACTTGGTGAGGGCGAGATCACAGTCATTCACAACGCGCTGACCTCGCGCTCTGTCGAGGAAGTTATCGCGCAGTGTGGAGCAAAGCCATTTAGAACCAAAGTCGGTCACTCACTGATTAAGGATGCGATGGCTGAAACAGGTGCAGTATTCGGTGGCGAGCACTCCGCCCACTACTACTTCAGGGACTTCTGGGGTGCAGACAACGGCATGCTCGCTGCAATGCACCTGGTTGCAGAACTGGCGGGTTCGGGAGAACTTGCCTCTTCCCTGGGCCAGCGATTCACCCCGTACTTTGCCTCTGGCGAGATCAACTCCACGGTTGAGGATCGCGATGCGGCCCTGCAACGCGTTCGTGAAGTGCTGGTTGGTGCAACCGAAGAGGTTTTTGACGGCACCACATTTAGTTTTGCCTCAGAAAATGTCTGGTGGTGGGCAAATATTCGTCCCTCAAACACCGAACCATTGCTTAGACTTAATGTGGAGTCCAGCCACGAGGCCTCGATGGTTGAGATTCGAGACAAAGCAATCAAAGCAATACGCAATCTTTGAATCGATCATCGAAAGAGGCACATATGAGCCAGACAATTACCCAATTTGATTTCAAGGTCGCTGACCTTTCCCTCGCAGAGTCTGGTAGACACCAGATTCGTCTGGCAGAGCAGGAGATGCCAGGCCTAATGGCACTGCGCAAGGAGTACGGCCCA
>DLOY01000020.1:4920-5063 GCA_002478545.1 Micrococcales bacterium UBA7472 | reverse complement strand
GTGCTAATCGAGACCTTGGTTGAGCTAGGTGCCTCGGTTCGCTGGGCAAGCTGCAACATCTACTCGACCCAGGACGAGGCTGCTGCCGCAGTTGTCGTTGGTAAGGGAACCACTGAGTCACCAGCTGGAACCCCAGTGTTCGC
>DLOY01000020.1:0-4764 GCA_002478545.1 Micrococcales bacterium UBA7472 | reverse complement strand
GGCGACGCAACGCTGTTGGTTCACAAGGGTGTGGAGTTTGAGAAGGCCGGCTCAGTTCCACCTGCTGGTGTTGATGACTCACACGAGTACCGTGTGATCTTGGACACCCTGACCGAGTCTCTAAAGCGCGACTCCAGGTACTACACCAGGGTTGCTGCTGGCATCATCGGTGTTTCGGAGGAGACCACAACCGGTGTTCACCGCCTATATGAATTCTTCAAGCGCGGCGAGCTACTGTTCCCAGCTATCAACGTAAACGACGCAGTCACCAAGTCGAAGTTTGACAACAAGTACGGCATTCGTCATTCCCTGCCAGATGGTCTAAACCGTGCCACCGACGTTCTCATGGGTGGCAAGGTTTGCTTCGTTGCCGGTTATGGCGATGTGGGCAAGGGCTGTGCCGAGGCCCTTCGCGGTCAAGGTGCACGTGTGATCGTCTCTGAGATTGACCCGATTTGTGCGCTGCAGGCTGCCATGGACGGTTACCAGGTAGCGACCCTAGAGTCTGTAATCGACCAGGTCGACATTTTCGTAACCTCAACCGGTAACGAAAACATCATCAGACCAGAACACGTTCTCAAGATGAAGAACCTCGCGATCTTGGCAAACGTAGGTCACTTCGACAACGAGATTGACATGGCGGGCATCGCTCAGATCCCAGGTGTTCAAAAAATCGAGATCAAGCCTCAGGTTCACGAGTGGAGACTGCCTAACGGTCGTGCCGTGCTGATTCTCTCTGAAGGTCGTCTGATGAACCTGGGTAACGCCACCGGTCACCCTTCATTTGTAATGTCAACCTCGTTCTCGAACCAGGTGCTGGCTCAGATTGAGCTCTACCAGCGTGCCGCCGAGTACGGACTGGGAGTTCACATCCTGCCCAAGCAACTTGATGAGAAGGTGGCACGTTTGCACCTAGATGCTTTGGGCGTCGAGTTGACAAAACTAACCCCCTCTCAGGCAAGATACATTGGTGTAGCAGTTGATGGTCCTTACAAGGTGGATCACTACCGCTACTAACAGGAGGTCGCAGTGTCTCACAAGATTCTTGTCGTTGACGATGATGATGCACTGCGCGAAATGGTTGGCCTGGTCCTAGCTGGGGCCGGCTACGAACCAATCTTTGCTGCGGATGGCCTGAGCGCGATCGACATCTTCAACCAGTCAAACCCTGACCTGGTGCTGTTGGACATCATGCTTCCAGGCCAGTCCGGCATCGAAGTTTGTTCTCAAATCAGGGCGACCAGCGGAACCCCGATCGTGATGCTGACTGCCAAGGGTGACACGGAGGATGTGGTTCGTGGCCTTGAGGCTGGAGCTGATGACTACGTCGTAAAGCCTCACAACGGGGCCGAACTGCTGGCAAGAATCAAGGCCCGTCTTCGTCCGGTGGTTGATGAGGGCTCAAACCTTCAGGTTGGCCAAATTAGTTTGGACCCGCTGTCCTTTGAGGTGAAGCGCGGCGATACCCCGATTGCCCTTACTCCCCTTGAGTTCAAGCTCTTGCACACCCTAGCGACCAAGCCCCAGCAGGTATTCTCTCGCGAGATGTTGCTGGAGCAAGTTTGGGGCTATCAGTACAAGGCGGACACCCGATTGGTGAATGTCCACGTGCAGCGACTGCGCTCCAAGATTGAGATTGATCCAGAGAACCCGAAGATTGTGCTAACGGTTCGCGGCCACGGCTACCGAGTTGGTACCGACGCTGCGTGAAGTGGTTTAGAAAATCTCTAACGGCCAAAGCGGTTCTCACCACTCTCGGCCTTAGCTTTCTGGCACTGATAACCCTGGGTGGATTTTTATCCTTTTCGCTGGCCAACGCCTTCTATCAAAACCGAGTTGAGCAGATTCTCTCTGAAACCGAGCGAGCAATCGGTTCCGTGCAGTCGACGATTGCGGCTGCTTCGCTAAACGACGAGACCAGCCTCCAGACGGTTTTGAACTCTGTGGTGCCGACGCTCCAAGTTTCCGGCTCATCGGCTAATCGCCAGGTGGCCCTTCTGCGATCACCGGGTCAGCCCCAGCTGGAGCTTTTTCAATCTCCTATTTCGCCAGACCTGGATCTGAATTCCATCCCTGAAGAGTTGCGTATTAAAGTCAGGGAAAACCCAGCGATCCTTAGCTACACCCCGGTTGGTCTGGTTCGAGACTCAATCACTGTCCCGGGAGTCACGGTTGGTGGCGCAATATCTGTTCCGTTGGCTGGTGAATTTGAGCTCTATTTGGTCTATGACCTCTCACCAGAGCAAGAGGCGCTCGCTCTCGTGCAGTCTGCATTGGCGATTGGTGGCATCTTCCTTATTTTCATTATCGGCCTAGTGAGCTACCTGGTCACCAGAAGGGTCATTCAACCGGTTGAGCAAGCCGCCAAGGCGGCCGAACTTTTGGCCCAGGGAAATCTCGATGAGCGTCTTGCGGAGCGCGGGGACGACGTCGTGGCTCAGTTGGCAAGGTCGTTTAACAGGATGGCCACCAACCTGCAGCAGCAAATTCAAAAGCTGGACTCTCTATCGCGCATGCAGCGTCGTTTCGTTTCCGATGTTTCTCATGAGCTGAGAACTCCACTCACCACCATCAAACTTGCCGGCGAAGTCATCTTTGCAAATCGCAAGGGCTTAGAGCCCGCCCTCTCTCGCTCGGCTGAGCTCATGCAGGCCCAGATTGACCGATTCGAAAGGTTGCTCGCCGACCTGCTAGAGATCTCTAGATACGACGCGGGCGCGGTCCAGGCAGAACTTGAGGTTCGAGACCTGAATGCCGTTGTCGGATCCGCAATCGCGAGCATCGAACCATTGGCTGCAAGTCGCAATATGCCAATCCAGGTTCTTTTGCCAGCCAGGGCGGTTGAGGCAGAGCTGGATGCCAAGCGTATTGAGCGTCTGATTGTGAACCTGCTTTCGAATGCAGTCGAGCATGGTGAAGGAAAGCCGATTCAGGTCGAGGTTGGCGAAAATGCAACTGCTGTGGCGGTCTGCGTTACAGACTTCGGAGTCGGCATGACCAAGCAGCAGCTAGAGCGCATTTTCGACCGCTTCTGGAGGGCGGATCCGGCCAGACAGCGCTCATTGGGTGGCACTGGCCTTGGGCTTGCAATCTCTAAGGAGGATGCGATTTTGCACCGAGGCTGGCTTCAGGTGTGGTCAAAGCCCAAGCGTGGATCTAGCTTTAGGCTGACTCTCCCGAAGCGTTCGGATTTGGTAATAGCCAACTCACCACTGCCGCTGCCACCGAGGTCGATGGAGCCGTGATGAAGAAGCTAGTGGCCCTTATTGCGCTTTTGACCCTCTCTGGTTGCGCAGCGATACCAACCGGATTGGATGTTCGATCTGGCCCTGAAATTGCCACCTCGGAGCAGCAAGAGGTTGCCTATTACACTCCGTCTGGGCCGATCGATGGAGCGACCCCGCGCGAAATCGTAAGTGGCTTCTTGGCGGCTGGAACTGGCCCTCAAAATGACTATGCGGTTGCGAGAGAGTACCTAAGTCGTGACTTTGCGCAGCAGTGGAAACCTGATAACCAGGTGCTGATTCGAAGTGGTGCACCGACTTTCCGAGAGGGAGGTCCAGGGCTGCAGATGGTCTCTATCAATGTTCAAGCCAGGCTTGACGAGCATGGTCGCTACTCAAGCTATGAGGCGGCCGACACAACATCGCTTAGGTTCAAGCTGGTTCAGCAAGACGGTCAGTGGAGAATCGATTCGGCACCAAACCTGACCGTGGTCACACCGCCGGTTTTCCAGGTGGTGTTCAAGCCCTACAACCTTTACTTCCTCGACACTCGCGGCAGTGAATTGGTGCCGGATCTACGTTGGTTCCCATCGCGCGCCTCAACTGGAACCAGATTGGTCAACGCACTCCTCGCCGGCCCTTCCGAGTACCTAATGCTGGGTGTTCAAAGCGCAATTCCCCAGGGGACCAAGCTCACCATTGGTGCCGTAACGATTCAGCAGGGGATAGCTGAGGTCGATTTCGACTCGGTGGCATTGAGTGCTGATGCCATCAAGCGAAGGCTGATGCTCTCTCAACTCCGAGCGACATTGCTTCAACTCAGTGGAGTAACGGATGTGGTGCTGAGCGTCAATAGCTCCAGGCAAGACATCATCCCGGCAGAAATATCACCGGTTAGAAGTGGTTCCGAGGTCCTTGCCCTATCAGATGCGGTGTATCGAATCGGACCGGCCGACTCTTTAGCCATCACTGGAACTGGGAACTTAGTTCAACTCTCCAATCCAAGGCTGCTCGCCGGTGCGCGGTCAGGAAACCTGTTGGCATTTGCGGGGGCTGACGGAGTTGAGCTGATGGTTGGCTCAGGTATCGGGGTTCAGAGCCAGCAGATCGCCAAGGTCACAAACGTGATTTCCCTGGAGTTTGATGCTGAGGACCTGCTTTGGGTAGTGCCTCAGCAGTCTGGCTCCGAAGTTCAGGTGTTTGACGGATCGACTCAGGTGGCATCTTTGGTTTTGCCGATAATCGGCACCAGGATCGCAGCCCAGTTGAGTCCGGAAGGTTCAAGGCTTGCTGTGATCGTGAAGAACAAGGGCGAGATTCGCCTGGAGGTATTCACAATCGCAAGAGATGTTAGAAATAACCCATCGACCATCAACCCTGGAACCATCATCCAGGCTCCGCTGCAGAGTCCAGTCTCACTCACCTGGCAATCGCCGGTGACGCTGCGCATCTTGGAGACCTCGACAAGATCCAGCTCTCTAACGGACTACCCTCTGTTCGGCCCGAGGGTTTTGTTGCCAACCCCGGTGGTTCAAGGCAC
>DLOY01000053.1 GCA_002478545.1 Micrococcales bacterium UBA7472 | reverse complement strand
TTCACCTAACGCTGGATTGAATACTTTGCCGCTGCGACCAGATGTTGAAAGAACAACCTGACCATTGATGAAGTGACCAATCTGGCTCATCTTCGAAACCCACTTACCGTTCAGCTAGAACTCGGTTCAACTTTAGCTTGGGGGTCGAGTCCAGGGTCAAAATCTCGGGCGCAGCAACCTCCGAATTCCAAGATCCATCACAAACCCGATAAGTCCAATGCTGAACATCGCGGCGGCGAGCTGGTCATAGGAGAGTTGATCCCTGGCGTTGAGAACCACGTATCCCAAACCGGAATCCACCCCAAGCATTTCAGCTGGAACAAGTACGATCCAAGCCACGGCAACAGCCAAACGAATGCCTGTCAGCACCCCAGGAGCACTGGCCGGGATTATCACGCTCTTGAGAAGCTCCCACCTGCTCGCTGAAAATGAATCAGCCAGTCTCTTCCAACTTCCGGGCACATTCTTAACTGCAGATGATGTGGCTAGCAGCACGGGCCAGACAGCGGCGACAAATATAAGGAAGACGACTGGTGGCGTCCCAATTCCAAAAATCACTACAGCTACCGGCATCCATGCCAGTGGAGAAATCATTCGGATGAATTGAATTGGAATCAGCGTGAGTTGATCGAGCCACTTCGATAAGCCCATCAGCAACCCGAAGACGTAACCGATCGAAACCGCTAGCACTAAACCAAAAAGCAGCCTAAAGATGGTGATGCCAGCATCACCCAGCAGGTTTTGCTCGAGGATCAACAAAATTAGTGCGTTAAGAGTGTGGCCTGGAGTCATGAACCCAAGAATCGGATTGGTCGAGGACAGCACAGCTGTCCCCAACCACCAAGCTCCGAGGGCCCCCAGAACGCCAAGGGCATAGCGAAGAATCGACATAACTACGGCTTGATCGTTTCTTTGCGTGTGAAGGAGGTGATACCAAACTGACGCCTTCCCCCGAGTTTGTTGATTGCTCGCTCAGCTAGTCCCGAGGAGACAAAACTGGTGTGGGCAGTTTTCAAATCAATCTCTTGTAGCCACTGATTGTCATCATCCACGCGGGTAAGGCGCAATTGCTTGATCAGCTCTGTGGTGTACGAAGGGTATGGGTAAGGCTGGAAGGAAATTCGCTTGCTGTTCCAAGCCGCATTCTGGATTGCCGCTGTGTAGTTTTCCTTCTCGTATGAATTCAAAGCCTTGGTGATTGCCGCAGGCGCCTGAGGCAAATAGGACTTCAGAACATCTGCTGCGGTTGCACGGTTCTTGTTTAGCCACAGCTGCGCCTGGGCAATTGAGTCAACGATGGCCTGAGCGGCAAGTGGGTTCTCTCGCACCAAGTCCCCTCTGACCACAGTCACGCAGCAAGCGTGCTCGCGCCACACATCGCCAGTGAATCGCAGAATCTTGCCAATGCCATTGACCTCAGCCAGGGCATTGAATGGTTCAGCAACGATGTATCCAGAGATAGTCTTTGCAGCCAATGCAGGTGGCATTTCAGAAGGCGGCAGCACAACTAATTTCACAGTCTTGTTTGCAGCGCTCGGCTCTCCAGCCAAAGTGACCTTGAGCCCGTTCTTGCGAAGAATCTGCTGCAAGACCACGTTGTGAATTGAGTACCAGAAAGGTACAGCTATGACCTTCCCGGCAAGGTCGGTAACCGTGTTTATGTCCTTCGAAACCGTCAACGCTGACCCGTCGGTGTGGTTCCAGGAAATCACGCGAATGTCTTGCTTGGCTTCAAACCTCAGCTGAAGCGCCAGCGGCATAAGAAGATGCACAACATCCACCTGCTTAGCGGCAAAAGCCTCTGCGATCGCAGGCCAACTGCGGAAGAGCGTTGGCTGAGCAGTCTTGATTTTGTTCTTTTCGAAGTAGCCATTTCCATGGGCGACCAGCAGTGGTGATGAGTCGGTAATAGGCAGATAGCCAATCTTCAGGGTCCCTAGGCGCTCATGCCATGCGGCGGCATTTGCAGCAGGAACGTTGAGCAAATCTGCTCCAACCGTTGCCACGGCAGCACCAGCGGCCATGACGCGCAACAGCGACCTTCGGTCCAACAGGCCGGACTCAGAGAGTCCAAAGTGAGTGTGGTCGTGGTGTGACATGGTGCTTCCTTTGCTTAGATTTGGTAGGAGATTTGTTGCTTTAGGTCTGCTGGGTTCTCGGAGCCGGTGTGATACTCCACGAGGTCATCCCCGGACTGCTTCAAGACCAGTACTCGGTCTCCAACAGCGATGGCTTCATCGATGTCGTGGGTAACCAGGACTGCGGTGAGGCCAAGTTCGTGAACGATCGATCGAAGCCAGACCTGAAGGCTTTTCCTGGTGTTGATATCAACGGCGGAGAACGGCTCGTCCAGTAGCAGTAGGTTCGGTTCAACTAAAGCGGCTCGGGCTATCCCGACTCGCTGGGCCTGCCCACCACTTAGTTCTCTAGGCTTTCGATCGGCGAGCTCTCGAATCCCGAATTTTTGCATCAGTTGCTCAACTCTCGAATCGATGTCAAGACGCACGTTGTTTTTGGCCGATCGAATCTTGTTGAATCGGAATCCAAAGGCCATGTTTTCGCGAACGTTCAGCCACGGCAAAAGGACAGCCTCTTGAAAAGCTATAGCGGTGTTGACAGAGCTTGAGCCGGTTATTTGAATCGTGCCCCGGGTTGGTTTAGTCAGACCAGCCAGAGCGGAGAGCAGTGTGGACTTTCCTGCACCACTGGCTCCGACGAGGGCAACCAATTCCCCGGGACGAATAGCAAGATTCAGATCCCTGAGTATTTCCTTGCCGCCAAGCGAAACCGTCAGGCCTTCAACGCTTGCTGCGAGATTTCCCATCTCAGGCTCCCTTCGGTTGGCGCTTGGATCGAAAGAAAAAGCGACTCTCGGATTCGCCGCGATGTTGGATGTGAGACGAAATAACCCCTGCCTCCAACCGCCGCCAGCTCCACTCTGGTTGCAGCCTGCGCCAGCACCGCTGCTCGCAATCTCAACTTCAGGTAAGGCAGAACATCTTGATCAAGGGAGATCGCAGCGAAGTTGCGCTGCAACTCCAAAAGCCTGTGCCATTCGGCCCTGAGCTGATTTAGCTCTCCTTGCAGCTGATCAAGATCGGACTCAAAAGGTAGTCGCCCATCCGCAAGCTGCGAGGAATCCAGCGATGCTGAACTAAGCCCAAGGCAAAATGCCGTTTGCAACAGCAAAAATCTTGGCCGCATGCGAGCGAAGAACTCATTTACATTTGATGTGAGATAAAAGGAATTGCCCAGTCGCAGCTCGTTGAATCTAATCGTCCCGGAACTCGTTGCATTGAGGGCCAATAGTCCCTCTGCGGGTTTGAGTGCGACTCCAGCAAATCCAACTTCAGTGGCAAACAGCGCTCGTTCACCAGTTTCTGGCTCCCGAGCGGCAAACACGACCAACGTGTCAGAGTAAAGATTTGATGCCCAAGGGATCACGCCATCGATCACGAATTCATCGCCATCACGCCTGAAAGTGATTGGCAGTAGCTCTTTCCCAGATCGATCTGCCAGTGCAGTAGCGAGCGCCGTTGAACCAACTCGATCTCCTGCCAACAATCCAGGTAGGTAACTCTCCTTGAGTTCCGCAGAGCCAAATCGATCGACGTACTCAAGTGTCATCCGGTGCGACCATGTAACAAAGGCGGAGGCCAGGCATTGCGATGCAACCTCATAAATCGCCGCTGCACTCTCGGAGATGGCTGCGCCACTCTCACTCAAACCAGAGTCGAGTAGCCCGGACTGCGAGATCTTTTGAATAAAAGGCCTGAGATTACCCAATTCGCGATCGGTGAGCTGTGGATCACCAACCTCGGGGAGAAGATGAGTTATTGACATTCTCAACCCAATTCGTGAATACGACTGACTGGAGTGTCGACGACCTGACGAGCCCTCAGAACGGCCTCCTCGGACTCACCGTCGTAGAAGCAAAGGCACTTCACCATGTCTTCGCGAACGTAGGTTCTAAGAAACTGAACGTCCTGGATGTCCTTGTAGAGCGGTGATTTCTCCTTCTTCCTGGTGAGGTACTTATCCATGGTCAACCCCTCCGGGAAGTCCCACTCAACCAAGTACTGACCTTTCGGCTTTAGCCTCTTGATGTCCTCAAGCTCTGCTCCGACCAGGCGAACTTGGGCTAGATCGCGAAGCTTGAAGCCGGATTCTGTAATGGCCGCCCTGAGTTGTGCGCTGCCATCGGATTCCAACACTGCAAAAACCTGAGAGCCGTCCTTGGTCACCTGAGACTCAATCAACTCACCAACAGACTCAATCGCACCACTCAAAGCCGCTAGAAAGGATTCGATCTCCTGGTTGTCGTTTTCAAGTTCTGCAACAAATAGCACGCTGACTCCTTCGGTATGTGGGAAGAAGATTTCCAGCTTTTGGCCAACCGTGTGCTTTTGTTACTGATGGTTACGAGTTCTTCGCATCCAATTTCAGTATTTATAACTGCCTTGCTTTACTAGCGGTATGAGCATCACGTCAGAAACTTTTAAGGAATTCTTCCGTCATCACGCCGCTGGGGTCTCACTTGTCACAACGTTCAACTCGGCAGGGGAGCCATTCGGCTTCACAGCCAGTTCGCTTGCCTCACTCAGTGCCGAGCCTGCCTATGCAACCGTCAACCTAGCGGCCAATACCAGCACCTCAAAAGTGATTTCGGTTGGCTCACAGGTTTCAATTCACACGCTCGCACACTCCGAATTGGATCTAGCCAAAGAGCTTGCTGGGCCAAAAGAACATCGATTCCAATCTGCCGGCTGGGATTTGTCCAAGGCAGCGCCTGAGAATGAAAGAGCTTCAGCCATTCTGCGCGGAGAAGTTCAAGAGATTCACCGTGTAGCTGACAGCTTGATTATCGTTGTTCGCGCAGGGTCTTCTGATCTCAGAACCTTCCCAATTCGACCCTTGATCTATTTCAATCGCGAGTTCATTTAGTCGATTCACCAGGGCTGCGAATAGGCACTAAGCTTT
>DLOY01000043.1:2188-2760 GCA_002478545.1 Micrococcales bacterium UBA7472 | reverse complement strand
AGGAACTTGGCGTAGTCAGCAAGTGGAATGCCCTTTACCAATCTGGTACCCCAGAAGGGTGGAGTTGGAACCTTGTTATCCGAGGCCACATCGCTACGTGATGGCAAATCCTCTGGCTCAGTCAAAGTCAACTGGGACTTGGCGTGAATGCGCTTTTTCAAAGCTGGAAGGCCAACCGAGTCTGGGTCAGCTCCGCGAGCAATTTGAACCAACGGCTCCATTAGCGCAAGTCCCTCAAAAGCGTCCTTGGCGTAGCGAACTACTCCGTCAAACTGCGACGCCAGGTCGTCTTCAACAAAGGACCTGGTGAGCGCGGCGCCACCCAGGATTACCGGCCACTTTTTTGCAAGTCCGCGTGAGGTTAGCTCCTCGAGGTTCTCCTTCATTACCAAGGTTGACTTCACCAGCAAGCCGCTTAGTCCAATGACGTCGGCGTTGTGTTCTTCGGCTGCCGCGATGATCTCATTGATTGGCTGTTTGATGCCGATATTCACCACGTTGTAGCCGTTGTTGGTGAGGATGATGTCGACCAGGTTCTTGCCGATGTCGTGAACGTCACCGCGCACGGTGGC
>DLOY01000043.1:348-2038 GCA_002478545.1 Micrococcales bacterium UBA7472 | reverse complement strand
TGCATCTCACCTTTACCAAAGCGCTCACCAACTACCTTCATGCCCTCTAGCAGGTGGTCGTTGATAATTTCCAGTGGTTTGATGCCGTCGAGTCTGGCCTGATCGAGATCCTGCTCCAAGCCCTTGGCCTCACCATCGATGATGCGCTGCTTTAGTCGCTCGGTGACACTCATGGCAGCTAGTGCTTCGGCACGAGCATCTTTCAAAGCCGACGAGTTGACTCCGGCAAACATCTCAAGCATCTTTGAAAGCGGGTCATAGCTGAGGTTGCCCTCTGCGTCATATTCCCTACGGTCATAAATCAAATCAAGTGCAACTTGACGCTGCTCCTGCGGAATCGATGCCAGTGGCACGATCTTTGCAGCGTCGATGATGGCTGTGTCGAGACCGGCCTCGGTTGCCTCATGCAAGAACACCGAATTCAAAACTGATCGTGAGACTGGGTTTAGACCAAAGGATACGTTTGAAACACCCAGGGTGGTGTGGATGCCGGGATAAAGCTGATTGATTTCGCGAATAGCCTCGATGGTCTCGATGGCATCACGCCTAGTCTCCTCTTGACCGGTTGCAATCGGGAAGGTGAGGCAGTCAACGATGATGTCGTCAACTCGCATGTCCCAGTCTTGGATCAAGGTATCAATCAGTCTTGACGCAATTCGAACCTTGTCAGCCTTGGTTCTAGCCTGCCCTTGTTCATCGATGGTGAGCGCGACCACGGCAGCACCATGCTCTTTGACAAGCGGCATGGTCTTTTTGAATCTCGAGGTTTCGCTGTAGCCATCTTCAAAGTTCACTGAGTTGATGACAGGACGACCACCGATTAGCTCAAGCGCAGCTTTCATTACCTCGGGCTCGGTTGAGTCAATTACTAATGGCAAGGTTGATGCAGAGGCGAATCTGGAGACAATTTCTGTGACATCGCTCACCCCGTCGCGACCCACGTAGTCCACACATACATCGAGTAGGTGTGCACCATCGCGCACCTGGCGCTTGGCGATTTCAACACAGTCATCCCAGCGCTCTTCCAGCATGGCCTCGCGAAATGCTTTAGAACCGTTGGCGTTGGTGCGCTCGCCAATTGCCAGATATGAGTTGTCCTGCTTCAGACTGACGTGCTGGTAAAGCGATGCCACGCCAGGCTCAATTTCAAGCTTGCGAAGCCCTGCAGGTTTGCCACCTACGCGCTCAACGACTGCCTTCAGGTGATCCGGGGTGGTGCCGCAGCAGCCACCAACCAGCGATAGACCGAACTCTTTGACAAACTGCTCATGAGCGGTTGCCAGCTCGTCAGGGGTTAGCGGGTAGTAGGCCCCGTCACCGGAAAGAATTGGTAATCCGGCATTAGGCATCACCATTACCGGGATTTGGGCATGCTTGGACAGCTGCCTTAGATGTTCGCTCATCTCGGCAGGGCCGGTAGCGCAGTTCAACCCGATCATGTCAATGCCCAGCGGCTCCAGGGTGGTGAGTGCAGCACCGATTTCTGTTCCTAGCAACATGGTTCCGGTGGTCTCAACCGTCACCTCAACAAATAGCGGCAAACGAATACCCGTTTCAACGACCGCCTTGCGACAAGCATTGACGGCCGCCTTGGTCTGCAACAGATCCTGTGAAGTCTCAACCATAAAGGCGTCTGCTCCACCCTCAATCAAACCTATGGCCTGCAGTTTGAAGGTCTCCAGCAGGTTGT
>DLOY01000043.1:0-285 GCA_002478545.1 Micrococcales bacterium UBA7472 | reverse complement strand
ATAGCTGGTGTGACCAAGAGACGGCAGCTTGGTTCCAGGCCCCATTGATCCCAGCACCCAGCGCGCTTTTCCATCTTTCGCGGTGAACTGATCGGCGCTCGCTCTGGCAAGCTCGGCTCCAGCCCTGGCTAGTTCCTGAATCCGATCATCAATTCCGTAATCGGAGAGGTTTGACCAGTTAGCACCGAAGGTGTTGGTCTCAACGCAATCCACCCCGGCCTCAAAATAGGCGTTGTGGACGTCCATGACGATATCTGGCCGAGTGATGTTCAAGATTTCGTTGCA
>DLOY01000025.1:572-12639 GCA_002478545.1 Micrococcales bacterium UBA7472 | reverse complement strand
AGAAGGTTCTGGAAGATCAACCAGCTCGCACCCATGGCTGAGAAGAACGATGCGACCACCGTGGTGAGTAGCAATACTGGAGCCAACAGCGATCGAAGCAGTAGCACCAGCACCAAGAAGACCAAAAGCAGAATCAGTGGAATTACCAGTAGCTGATCCTTCTCATATGCGGTCTTCACATCCAGCTGCTCTGCATCGAGACCTCCAACCAGAGCCTCTGCGCCATCCAGGGTCGCAAGCTCGGTGCGCAAATCGCGGATCGCTTGATATGCCTCTTCAGATCCTGCAGTTGCGTCTAGCACGACACTCAGGGCAACGACCTCGCCGTTGGTCTCTCCGATTGTCACCTCAGCAACACCGGCCACCTTTTCGGCAACACGCTTGGCCTCGTCTTCGGCACCTGAGTTCACGATGACGTTGGTTGGAGTTGTTGCTCCAGCTGGGAAGGCCTCGGACAGAATCTCCTGACCAAAGACCGCCTCAGGCTTCTCACGGAACTGCTCCGTGGAAGAGAGTCCAACCTGGATTCCAGTGGAACCAAGTGACAATCCGAGCAAGACCAATACACCAAACACTGAAACAAGTGCAGGCCTTCGGCTGACAGCCTTACCAAGCTTGCCCCACAGACCGCGAAGGCTCTTGTTCTCGCCACCGAACTTTGGAATAAACGGCCAGAACAGCCCGCGACCAAACACAACCAAGGCGGCAGGCAAAACCAACAGCGCAGAGATCATCGCAATGATGATTCCTGTGGCACAGACCAAACCTAGGGTTCGGTTACCACCAAGTTCGGCGAAGGTAAGAGTAAGTAGCGCAAGCGTGACGGTTCCGCCCGAAGCCAGAATTGCCGGACCAGCACCACGGACCGCCGCGCGCATCGCTGCATAACGATCTTCATGGAGAAGTAGCTCCTCGCGGTAGCGAGCAATAAGAAGTAGCGCGTAGTTGGTACCGGCACCGAAAACTAGCACCGACAGAATTCCAGTCACCGAGCCATCGGGCACCATGCCAAACAAGGTCGCAACCTGGCGACCGAGTTGACCGGCCATGCCGTCAGCGACACCAACCACCAAAAGCGGTACCAGCCATAGCACTGGCGAGCGGTAAGTGACCAAAAGCAAAACCGCAACTACGATCACGGTTGAAAGCAGCAGGGTGAAGTCAGCACCTGCAAAGACGTTGTTGAGATCTGCCTGGAATCCTTCGGGTCCAGTTAGGTAAACCTCCAGACCCGCTGGCATGTCCTCCTTGGCAAGCTCGCGAATCTCCGCTGCGCGTTCGGCCACAACCTCAACCTCATCGGTTTGCTCAAGCGGAACGGTTACTACGGCAACCATGCCATCGTCAGAAACCTGCGCCGGTGGAACAAATGGCTGGCCTTGAATCTCGAGATTAGTAAGCTCCAAGAACTTCTCGTTCACTCCCCCAACCGGCATCTGGGCCATCGGGTCAAACTCACCCTGCAGCCACTTGAGTTGGTCATCGGTGAACTTGGACTCGGACTTGTAAACCAATACCGCCGCAGTGGCATCCGAGCCAGGCAGAGTCTCGAGCGCTGCATTTACAAGTGCAGTCTCAGAGGTCTCTGGCAGGCCGTTGGTTGGCGCTGTCTCGGTGGTCGCAGCGCGAAGTGGACCAAAGGCCAACCCGGCAAAAACTAAACCGATCAGCAACGTGACCCATGCAGTTTTTTTGCCGGTGATGAAATTGAGTAGCAAATTCATGAAAAATCCTAAATTCTTTTAGAAACTAAATTACTTTAGGTCTAAACTAATTCCTATGTCAAGCCTTCCCAAAGCTAAAGCGTTTTCGGAGCCAAGCGATTCCGCTCCGGAGCTTATGAGGAAGTTGTTTAAGGCAAACCAGGAGTACAGCAGGATTCTTGGAGAGCAGCTGGATGTGAATCCGACTGATCTCAAGGTGATGGAGTTTCTGATGGAAAACGGTCCGGCCACTCCCGGGACCATCGCTACCGCAGTGGGTGTGACGGCGGGTGCTCTAACCCAGAGTCTTGACCGACTCGAGAAAGTTGGTCACACGCGAAGGGAGCAAAATCCCTCGGACAGGCGATCGATTCGAGTGGTTCCAAACCCTAAATCAGTTGAACGCGCTTGGGCAGAAATTCGACCGCTGATTCAGGCCTCGGCGCAGGTGCTCGAGACCATGAATCCAGCTGAGCGTGAAGCCGTGGCAAGGTTCTTGGAGACAATGCTCGAGGCCTATCGCTCAAAGCTAGAACAACAAACCAAGGATTAGTTCTCTTGAGCTTTTCCGGTTGAAGCGTGAGCGGCTGCCATAGCTCGCCGACCGGCAGGTAACATCACCGCAACCACTGCAATTAGGACCGTAGCCGCACCTGTGATGATCAGCAGAATCTCAACCGAGACGACATCGGCCAGTGGTCCCAGCACCGCCATACCGAGTGGCATCGCCACTGACATTACGATGCCCACAAATCCAAATACTCGACCCTGCCGCTCTGGCTCAACAGTCTCTTGGAGCAGCGTGGTAGCAGACGTTGAAAAGGCGGGAACTGCCAATCCGATGAAGAAGAAGAGGCTGTAGAAAAGAATCAGGTTTGTGGTGAAACCCATCACGATAGCCAATAGACCAAAGGCGACTGATGTGCCGATGATGGTCCAGATGCGATCGAGCTTGGATGCCACGATTGCCATTAGTGCACCACCCAGCACCATGCCAACGCCAAAGGCCAACTCTAAAACTGTCAGCAGCCATACCTCTGAACCAAAGTTACGAACCAACATCAGGGGCGAGAGGTTGGATGGTGCAACAATCAGCAGGAACACGATTCCAAAAATCGCCATGACCCAGCGAACCAGGTCGTGAGTGAAGATGTAATTGATGCCATCTCTGAGGTCTGCAAAATACGAAGGCTTTTCGCTGTGGCTCGCCCTTTCTAGAGTGGGGACCGTGACGGTTGCCAGTAGCGAAAGTCCAATGATGGCGGTAACAACATCGATAAACAAGATGCCAACCAAAGACATAGAGGTGTAGAGCGCTGCAGCGGCAACCGGCGCGAGCAGCGTCATGGAGGATTGAATACTGCTGTTTATGCCGTTGACCCTCATCAATTTGTCAGTTGGGACAATCTGCGGCAACAGTGCAGAAATAGCTGGCATTTGGAACCCGGCCCCAACCGATCGCACAGCCATCACCAAGAAAATCAGCCAGAGATCATCGACACCAGAGAGCATTAGCAATGCAAGTAGGAACGTCGCGATTGCAATCGCCGAGTCCGAGATGATGATCATGACCTTGCGATTTACTCGGTCAGCCCAGACCCCGGCAAAGATAGAAACAATCGCCTGCGGCAGGAATCCGAAGACTGCAGCCAGTGCCAACACAACGCCGGATTTGGTGCTCAGGGTTAGGTGCCAAAAGATTGCGTACTGCACCAGGAACGATCCAAAGGTTGAGATGGTCTGTCCGACCATAAAGACCGCGACCTTCTTTTTCCAGGTGGTATTTACTGCCTCAGAACTCCCGGTCACTGGGGTTTGAGTCTGATCCATTGTTTGCTCCAGGTCTTTGTTCGATGAAAAATCCCGCTAACTCGAATTGCGTGTTAGCGGGATTTCCCGATGTGGCTAGTGAGGGATTCGAACCCCCGAAGGCTGAGCCGGCTGATTTACAGTCAGATCCCTTTGGCCGCTTGGGTAACTAGCCATGCGCCAAGGCGCAAGGGAAAAGAATAGTCCATTTTTGCCAATGCCACTAGCGGAGCAAACTGTAAAGGCTTTACAGTTACCAATGTGGTTGGAATCATCGAAGTTGCTCAGCACGCGGGTGTGTCAACAGCTACCGTTTCTAGAGCACTAAATGGCAAGAGCCACGTCTCTGCAAAAGCCAGGGAAAAAGTGCTCAAGGCGGCTCAAGAGCTGGGATATGTGGCATCCTCATCTGCCTATACCCTGGCAACCGGACGAGCTAAAAATATCGGCGTAGTGATGCCGTTTATTGACCGCTGGTATTTCTCTTCAGTCTTGGACGGCGCTGTAAACGCCATGGTTTCCAGAGGCTACGATGTAACGCTTTACAACCTTTCAGGTGGGGCGATAAACCGAAAGCGTGTGTTTGAAGACCTAGTTCTGAGAAAGCGAGTCGACGGGGTACTGACCGTTGCAGTCAAGCTCACGGATGAGGAACTAGCGAAGCTAACTGCACTGCAAAAACCAATCGTTGGCATCGGTGGTCCGATCCCCGGAGCAAGATCGCTTTCCATCGACGATGAGGGTGCTGGAAGGCTCGCAACACTTCACCTTCTCTCCCTTGGCCACACCGAGATCGGCATGATCTCTGGAACCCCGGCATCAGAAATGGACTTTCATCAGCCCTCGCTTCGTCGCACTGGTTACCAAGAGGCTCTACTTGATGCCAACTTAGATTTCAAACCCGAGTGGCTAGCCGAAACCGACTTCACAGTTGGGGGCGGATACCACGCTGCCAAGCAGATGCTCGGAGACCCCAGAAGCGCCCCGACCGCAATCTTTTGTGCCTCCGATGAAATGGGCTTTGGCGCGATCCAGGCGGCGCGCGACCTCGGCTACCGAGTCCCTCAGGACATCAGCGTCATCGGCATGGATGGTCACCCGCTGGGTAACTTCTATGGACTCTCAACCATCGATCAAAACCCGAATGCGCAGGGCGCCAAGGGTGCCAACATGCTGGTTGACATCTTGGAATCAGGTGATGAAAAGCAACCTGTCAACATCGAGCAACTCACACAGTGGCCGATTGAAATGATGGTTCGCTCCTCCACCGCTCGCCGCGCACGCGATTAGAATTTGCCCCATGGCTGATTCCTCATTCGACATCGTTTCAAAGGTTGACAAGCAAGAGACCGCTAACGCTCTCACTCAGGCTCAAAAAGAAGTTGAGCAGCGATACGACTTCAAGGGCACGGATGCCTCTATCGAATTCTCTGGCGAGAAAATCATGATCAAGGCAAACAGCAAAGATCGCGCCGAGGCAGTGCTCGATGTTTTCCAAAGCAAACTAGTCAAGCGCGGCATCTCGCTAAAGAGCCTCGAGACCGGCGACCCATACCCCTCCGGTAAGGAGTTCCGCATCGAATGTTCGATGAAGAACGGCATCGATCAAGAGAATGCAAAGAAGGTTTCCAAGATCATTCGTGATGAGGGTCCAAAGAGCGTGAAGGCTCAGATCCAAGGCGATGAGCTTCGCGTTAGCTCCAAGAGCCGCGATGATTTGCAGGAGGTAATTGCGCTATTGAAGGGCAAGGACCTACCCGTTGATTTGCAGTTTGTGAACTACCGCTAGCCCATAGCTAGGTAGCCCACGCCATTTCCCGCAACTGAGAACAACCGCGCATCTGCAAAGTAGCAAGCCTCTCCGCGGCTAAGCGTTAGCACCTCATCTTTGGAGGTGGATATTGTGATTTCGCCCTCGGTGCAGACGGCAATCGCACGACCCTTGAGTTCTAAATCAATAAGTAGGCTGCTTGCAGTTGGTGCGACGCGGTAGACCTGAAAATCATCGAGCGGAATTTGGAAGTGAACCAGACTCTGAGCTAACTGCTTCGGCTTTAGAACCGGGTCAGGTAACTCCGAATAGTCAAGCACTCGCTGCAGCTCTTTGACATCGACGTGCTTTGGAGTCAGTCCACCTCGCAACACATTGTCGCTTGATGCCATCACCTCGACCCCGAGACCAAAGAGGTAGGCGTGAATATTGCCCGCAGGCAGGAACATCGCCTCCCCTGGCTCCAAGGTGACCAGGTTCATTAGCACCGACATCAAAATGCCCTTGTCACCCGGATACAAATCAAACAGCTCTTCGATTAGGCGGGAGCGCTTGCGACCAAGCACAGTTGCATTGGCAACTAACTGAGTCACGGCCGCGTCGGGAGATTTGTAAATCCAACTAACAGCACCCTCAATACCCATCGACTGATAGTCACCCCAGAGGCCGGCCAGATGAATAGTGCTTTGCGCGAGCCGTTGCAGATCCGGCTCTAGCTCATGTCTGGCCCTGAAGCCACACAGCGCTCGGAACTCGGTGAGCGCAATAATCATCTCGGGTTTGTGATTTGAATCCGAATATGACTGGTGTTGCTGAGCAAACATCGCCTCGGCGCGAGCCTTGGATGGATGCGCTTGGATCGAGAGTGGAGACTGGGCCGCCAAGAACTTGACCATGAAGCCAAGCTCGCCAACTCGGTCACGAAGCGAGCCGCCCTCAGAATCTTGAATCTGCGAAGGGGATGTCGGATGCGTACCAAACCAAACCTCGGCCATTGGTTCACCATCTCTGGTGTAGCCCAGGTAATCAGGTATCAGGTCCTTAGAGCCCCATGCGTATCGCATGGGCTGATTGGTGATTTTGAAAAGAGTCATCGCTATCGATCTCGCTGCTCGATGACGATGGAAATAGGGCCAGTCGGTGGAGCAGCACCCTCCAACTCAGATACTCTGGCGCGCTTTGCGAAGACACCCGCGATTACTCCCGACCCGATTGCCAGCACGATGGGGAAGAAGAAGGCGAGCGATAGGCCCACTCCCTCGACTGTTGCACCCATAAGCGCCTTGGCAAAAATGGCGGTTGTCGAGTTCATCAAACCAAGGCGCGATACCGCCCAGGAGGTGGAGACACCTGGGATGTGGCCAGCTGCTGAATAGAATGCCGGGCTGACCGGAGATAAACCAAGTCCAGCCAGACCCCATAGGAATACTGTGACCAGAAGCCCAAGTCCCGAACTCATCTGAGCGAGCATCCCCGAGAAAATCGCAGACAGCGCCAGAGTGATAGCTGCCAAGAACGAACCACGGGATGCAATGAAGTGCGGGTGGTAGGTCTCAGCCAAGCGTGTCATCGACAGGCGGCCGATAATCATGCCGATCATGAATGCAGCAAATGGCATAGACCTGAGTGCAACCTCAAGATTCAATACATCTCGTGCAAACACCGCGGCCCAGTCAATGACCGCAACCTCGGGGTAGATGCCACAGAACAAACCGGCCGCCAAGAGCCACAGCTGCTGCGGCATTTGCCAGAATCGGCGCTTCACGACGTTTGCCTTCTCATCCAGGTGGCCATCTTCCTCGGAAGACAGTAACCACCGGAGCGAGAACTCAAAAATGATCAGGGTGATTACAGCAACCACAAGCAAGAACAACTCGAGGGTCATGAATACTGTTGAGAGTGCGCCAGTGATCGCAGCACCGACGGCACCTAAACTCCACCCGGCATGCAGCCGACCGATGATGTTCTTCGTGATTTGCTTTTGAACCATCACAGCATGGGAGTTAACCGAGACACCCAAAAGTGACATGAAAAAGTTGAAGCCCGCGTTCAAAAAGAACCAAACCAGCGGGTCGTTACTCCACGCTAGCGACACCAACATCAGCATGCCACCGTAGTTTGCAAACCTAATGATGGTTCTGGATCCAAAACGCATCATCAGCCTTGATGCGAAGAAGAGCGGGGTGATAGATCCAATCACACCAAAGCCGATGATGGTTCCCCAGGTGGCAAAAGAGACATCAAGCCGATCAATGTATTCGGGGACCCAGGCAACTGAAGCCAAAGCGGCGTGACCCATGAAGACAAAGACCGCGAGCATTGCGATCTGAGCCTTGCGTAGCCTGGCTCCAGATAGGCGTTGCAACTAACTACTCACCCTTCGAGATCGCAACCATCTGCGATCTATCGAAAAGCTTAATTCTTTCGCGACCCTCTGCCTCGCCAAGCGAACGTTCGTTGGCATCAATCTTTAGCCATGCCGGCCAACCGACGAAGTCAACACCCTTCTGCTCCAAAGTTGCGACCACGTCAGCCTCGCCAGGCTTTGAAGGGTTCCACCACATCGCACGATCGGCGATCACGTGACCAATGGTTTCAATTGCATCAGCCTTGGTGTGGCCAATCAAACCAATCGGTCCACGCTTGATCCAACCGGTGCAGTAAACACCCGGGATCTGCTCTCCCGAGTCGCTGAGCACACGGCCCTCTGAATTTTTGATCACGCCGTGCTTTGCATCAAATGGAATCTCATCAAGCGCTGAACCGAAGTAGCCCACCGCTCGGTAAACCGCTTGGACGGGATAGGTGACAAACTCGCCAGTTGGCTTGACGTTTCCAGTGCCATCCAGCTCGGTGCGCTCGATCTTCAAAGCCGCGACCTTGCCATCCTCACCGATTACCTCAACCGGTGCGGAGAAAAAGTGCAGGTGGAGTCTGCGCTCTTCGTGAGCCTGTGGATTTTCACGAAGGTCCTCGAGCGTCTTAACCATCACGCGAACTTGATTGTTGGAGTCGATGGCGGCTTGAGACCCGTCATCGTATTTGAAGTCCTCGTCATAAACGATCGACTGCACACCCTCAACATGCAACGCTTCGCGCAACTCCAGCGGAGAGAACTTCACCTGTGCTGGACCTCGACGACCAAAAACATGAACGTCGGTTACGGGTGACGCCTTTAGCCCCTGATAGACGTGGTCTGGGATATCTGTCGACAGCAGATCGTCAGGACGCTTGATGAGCATGCGGGCGACATCAAGAGCTACGTTGCCGTTGCCGATTACCGCGATTTCTTTTGCGTTCAACGGCCAAGTGAGTGGAAAGTCTGGGTGAGCGTCGTACCAGTTCACAAAGTCTGCAGCGCCGTAGGAACCATCTAGGTCAATGCCTGGAATGTTCAGATCGGCATCTTTGATTGCACCGGTCGCAAAAATGACTGCGTTGTAGTGCTCTTTGAGTTCATCGAGGGTGATGTCGGTACCGTATTTCACGTTGCCAAAAAAGCGAATATCGCCACGGTCCAACACTTCGTAGAGAGCGCGAATAATGCCCTTGATTCTCGGGTGATCCGGAGCAACTCCGTAACGAACCAGGCCGTAGGGTGCCGGCAGAAGATCGAATAGGTCAATTGATACTTCGAAGTCTCGCTCTGCCTTCAGAATCAGATCAGACGCATAAATGCCAGCTGGGCCAGCACCAACAACCGCAAGTCTTAGCTTTGACACTTCTAACTTCCCTACTTATCCCTTGCGGTCAACAACCGCATTTGCAAAAGCAATTAGTGCATCGCGAACACTGCCCGCTGGCAACTGCGATACTGCCTCAATCGCGCTATCACCCCAGCGCACGGTCTCTGCTCTGGCCTGCGCCATAACTGGGTGAGCACGAAGCTCATCCAGAACTGATGCCAGCTCAGACTCTTCTAGCCCACCGGTGATTTTGGCGTGAAGATCCTTTGAGGCCTGGTCTTCGTATTTTGAAAGGAGTAGCACTGGGAGCGTTGGCACCCCAGCCAGCAGGTCAGTGCCAGCAACTTTGCCTGACTGCTCCTTGGTGGATTCGATGTCGATTAGGTCATCGACCAATTGGAAGGCAACGCCGATACGCTCACCAAATAGCTGCAGAGGTTCCTGAAGAGACTTGTCAGCTCCGGAAAGCAAAGCTCCCAATCTTGCTGACAGCGCGATCAAAGAACCGGTCTTGTCGCGCAAAACCCCCAGGTAGTGCTCGAGAGGATCTTGCCCCTCGGATGGGCCAATAGTCTCGTGCAGCTGTCCGAGCACAAGCTGTTCGAAGACCTTGGCTTGTAACTTCAGGGCCTCTTCACCCAAACCAGAAACGATGTTGGAGGCGCGAGCAAACAGCAGGTCTCCGGTCAAGATGGCAACGTTATTTCCCCAAACGATGTGGGCAGAGTCGACGCCACGACGCTTGGAGGCCTGGTCCATAACGTCATCGTGATACAGGGTTGCTAGGTGAGTGATCTCCATCACAACGGCAGCATCCAAAACATCTGGCTGGTTCGGGTCGCCGAGCTCTGCGGTCAGCAACAAAAGGACAGGACGCAGTCGCTTACCGCCTGCCCTTGCAAGGTGTGAAGCCATCGACTCAACCATGGAGTCAGTGTGACGAGTGGCATCCATGAGCTTTTGCTCAACGATTTCCATGCGAGCTTCAATGTTTGCTAGGAGCTTGCGGTCACTTACCAGCCGCAGCTGTGATGGCAGCTTGATCATGGCTTGACCGCCGTGTGCAGTGCAACGATTCCCAAACTCAGGTTTCTAAACTTCACGTCTTTAAATCCAGCCTTTTCAATATCCCTAGCCAGACTCTTTTGATCAGGCCATGCCTCAATTGATTCAGCGAGATAGTCGTAGGCTTCTGGGCTCTTGCTAAACAGTGCTGAGAACTTAGGCAGGATGTGCTTTAGGTAAAAGCGATAAAACGGCCCAAATACTCCCGAGACTTTAGAAAATTCACAAATCACCAGTCGGCCACCAGGCTTGAGCACTTTCAAAAACTCGGTTAGTGCGACTCGGTGATCTTGCACATTTCTGAGCCCAAAGCTCATGGTTACCACGTCAAACTCTTCTGGCTTGAAGGGAAGCTTCATCGCATCCGCAAAGGCAAACTCAAGCTCTGGGTATCGCTTCTTGCCCTCTTCTAACATGCCCCTAGAGAAGTCGGCAGCGACCACACTCACGCCGGGCCTTAGCAAGGCCATGGAGCTGGTACCGGTGCCGGCAGCAATGTCTAAAATTCGCTCACCGGATTTCGGGGAAATTGCTCTGCGGACCGCACCGCGCCAAAGTCGGGCCTGGCCAAAGGAGAGCAGATCGTTGGTTTTGTCGTAGGAGTGTGCGACTGAATCGAACATAGCCGAAACCGCCTCAGGAGATTTTGAGAGGTCGGCTTTAGTCACCCCAGAAGTCTAATCGGGCTGCGACTCTTTCGCTCCCTGAGCCAGGGTGTAGATAACCAGAGCAACCGACCCAAGGCCAAGTGCAACCACCAACGGAGTTGTCGCGTTCACAAACTTGTCAGCAGGAGTCAGGGTTGAAATCTCTATCTTGCTCAGGTCAATTGGGTCTTGAGCGTGCGGATCGATCATTGTGCCGACCTCTGCTGGTGGGATGACGCTCTCGCGATCGTCCTTTGCAGCATGGGCAGCGGTGGCACCGAATAATGGAAGCAGCAGGAGAACCAGGGCAGTTAGTTTTACTCGCACCATCACTCCTTTTAGACTTCCTAAAGAATAAGCAGGCTTCCTGAATGGTTGCTACATGTGCTTATAAAAACTAAGGACTTCAATGGCGCTCAAGGTTCGCTCGTTCTTCGCGCCAGCTGCACCAGTGGAGAACCCAGATCAGGTGTTCCTGCGCCAGGGCACTGAAATTTACGGTGAGGGTGTAGCACTAAGAATCTCGGCACGGGGCAAAGAGAGAATCTCTGAGCTCTCGATGCAATTTCAGAAAATTGCAGCCGAGGCTGAAATCCAGGACGATGTTCGGCTGGCCGGCAGTGGTCTGTTTGGTTTTGTGAGCATCACCTTTGCCGCCGATAGCGAATTCGACTCGGCCGTAGTGATTCCAGCCAAACTAACTGTCATTCGAGACGGCGTGAGCTTTATCACCGAAATTTCTGAGGTCCCAGCGATAAGGGCCAAAAAGACTCCAAGCGGAGTATTTCTGCAAGGAGATCAAAGCGCGAGCGGGTTTATTGAGGCAACCAAAACTGCGATCTCGAGAATTAACGAAACAGCCCTGGAGAAGGTGGTGCTCGCAAGAGACTTGGTGATGCCACTGAGTGGTGAACCAGACTTGCAGCCCGCAATTGAGCGACTTCACACTCGCTATCCGCACTGCTGGACCTACCTGATTGAAGACAACTTTGGTGCATCGCCAGAGCTACTACTCAGAGCAGAAGCCGGAGAAGTATCAGCAAGAGTCTTGGCGGGGACAGCTGGTCGTGGCACTGACCCCGATGTTGATCGCGCTATTGCCGAGGGCCTGAAACACTCAACCAAGAACCAACACGAACACAAATTCGCCGTCGAGTCACTTGTTCAGACCCTGAGCAGTGTCTGCGAGAACCTCGAAACTGACCCCGAGCCATTCTCACTTGCGCTACCAGATCTGTGGCACCTGGCGACCGATGTGCGTGGCAGATTGAAGTCGAACGTTACCCTGCTTGATGCAGTAGAACTTTTGCATCCAACCGCGGCAGTTGCGGGCACCCCAAGAGTCCCAGCTCAGGATTTGATTTCCGAGCTAGAGCCATTTGATCG
>DLOY01000025.1:0-434 GCA_002478545.1 Micrococcales bacterium UBA7472 | reverse complement strand
CGCGAGCCAGCACTTCAGATTCGCGCGTTTGCCGGTTGTGGGATTGTGGCCGAGAGTGACCCCGAGGCAGAACTTGCGGAAACCGAATTGAAGTTCAAGGCCGTCCGCTACGCCTTTGGTAACTAGAGCTCGCAGTCGATCAACACAAAGCCCTCAAGGCTTAGGTGTCGATCTAGTTCCGCGGGAGTTGTCTTGAAATACTTCCAGCCATAGCTCAAGGCCAAAACCTCAAGGTTCACCGCCTGAGGAGTGGTGAACAGCAAATCGAAATCTGGTTTATCCAAAAGCTGCGCCATCTCGAGATGAGAAAAAATCGATCCACCGCTGTCGTTGCCCACGACTAGCTGCACATCGAGTTGACCAAGACCAGAGATATTGAGACCAGACGCATCATGCAGCAGGGTGAGATCGCCAATTATCGCTCTGACCTGGTT
>DLOY01000085.1 GCA_002478545.1 Micrococcales bacterium UBA7472 | reverse complement strand
GCGTGATAGCCACCATTCTCCTTCAGGTCACCCTCCTCGCGGGCATCCTGAATACGCTTGGCAATCTCCACGCGGCCGACAGTGATCAATTGCTCAAGCTCGTCCTTGAGTCTGTCGTAGGCGGCCTGAGTTAGCAGCATTGAGTCAGTCATAAGCACTTCCGGGAATTGAAAATGCTCGCCACTAGCGAGCAATGTTGAAAATACTAACGCAGTCGACACTCATCGACTAGACCTGTTACGGCCTGCTCGGTGGTGTTTAGGGCGACTGTGTGTCTAAGGGTCATAAATTCACTTGGTTCGAACTCGAACTCTTTCCAACCAACAACAGCAAACTGATTATTTAGCGCCTGCACCGAGCAAACTAGGGCCTGGTCGATTGGCTTTGTAATCTCAATGTCAACCTCGACTCGGTAGTCGCTGACCACCCGGTATCCAATATCTTCATAGCTGAACTGTTGGCTATTTCCGAGTGCAAAATAAGCAGTTCCTAGAACCAGTGCGGTAATTCCAACTGCCGCAAACACTCGCAGTCGCTTTGGGTTTGACTGTTTCACTCCGTAGCGGGATGAAAGAATCTCTTGGTTCACGGAATAAGGCTAATCGCTGGTGAGATACTTATCGGCATGGATTTCCTGCTTTACACCCTTTTGGCTGCGACAACGACGCCGACCCCGGTACCGGATGACACCTATAACTCTCCCGGCACCGTTGGTTTCTTGGTCACCTTCGCAGTCGCAGGAATTGCAGTATTTCTGATTTTTGACATGAACCGCAGGGTTCGTTCCACTCGCTACCGCGCTGAAGTGAGAGAGAAGCTTGCCCAAGAAGAGCTTGAGAACCTTACGGTTGAAAAGCCAGAGCGTCCGGCTCCTCCGGCTAAGCCGAACCGAGCGAACCAGGAGCCGGATCAAGCCCGATAATCAGGGCTGCGACCCAGTGGCAGAAGAATGCTGCCACGGTTAGCGCGTGAAAGATCTCGTGGAATCCGAAGTGCTTGGGTGATGGATTCGGCCGCTTTAGGCCGTAGATGACCGCTCCGATGGAGTAGAACAAGCCTCCGACCATGACCAGAGTCATCATCACCCAGTTCACGTTGAAGAAATCGACTATGAACAACATCGCAATCCAACCCAACGCCAGATAGATCGGCACGTAGAGCCAGCGCGGGGCGTTGATCCAAAACACCCTAAAGAAGATTCCAAGTAGAGCGATTGACCAAACCAGCACCAGCAACATCGAGCCCTTATCGGCGGAGAGGGCAGAGGTGCTGATCGGGGTATAAGTGCCAGCAATAAGCAAGAAGATGTTGGCGTGATCGATGCGCTTGAGCAGTTTCTTTGTAAACGGCTTCCAGCGGAATCGGTGATAAAGCGCAGAATTGCCAAACAGCAACAGGGAGCTCACAAAGTACACAGCAGCCGCAGTCTTGGCCACCCAGCCCTCAGAGAAGATGATGAGCAATACGCCCGCTGCAATCACAAATGGCAGCACGCCAGTGTGGATCCATCCCCGCCAGGTTGGCCGCTCGTCTTCTTGAGGCTGGCCTTTGAGCTCAGAGAGCGGGACGTGCAGCGGATCGGGGGATTCGAGGCTCATTTTTCAACCCTAAACCACAAGGTTGAATAGCGACTAAATTTATGGGGTGCGCAATCTTGTCTATCGAATCTACGAATCGATGCTGGAGCGTGACCTAGAGCCAAGCAACCTACCCAGACATATCGGTGTCATGGTTGATGGCAATCGCCGATGGGCGCAACTTCAGGGTTTTGACAAGGTTGGCCACGGCCATGCCGCCGGTGCCAAAAAGATTGTTGACTTCCTAACCTGGTGCTCGGAACTGGGCATTGAGCACACCACCATTTACCTTTTATCAACAGACAATTTGGTAGGGCGATCCAGCGACGAGCTCAAGGACCTGATCGAGATCATCGTCAACCTGGCGGAGGAGCTTGTCGAGCTTGGACGCTGGAAACTCAAGGTCGTGGGCGATACTGCCCAGCTTCCATACGAAGCCGCTCAGAGACTTTCCGTTGTCGAGGAGAAGACCAAGAACAATCCGATGCCTCATGTCAACCTCGCTATCGCATACGGAGGTCGCAAGGAGATCTCAGATGCAATGCGGTCTATCTTGAAATCTCATGCCGCCAAGGGTCTATCAATCGATGAGCTCGCAGAGCACTTGACTCCTGAGCTAATCACCGAGCACCTATACACAACCGGTCAACCTGACCCCGATCTTCTAATCAGAACCTCGGGGGAGCAACGGCTTAGTGGGTTCCTGCTTTGGCAAAGCGCAAACAGTGAGTTCTACTTTGCTGAAGCGCTCTGGCCAGACTTCAGACGGGTTGATTTCCTAAGAGCCATGCGCGATTTCCAGCGTCGCCATCGTCGCTTTGGCAGCTGAATTATTAACGATTGGTATCGCGGCGTGTCACACGAGAAAAACGGTAATTCTCAGGCGTAGATTCTGGCTAAGTTCCCAGGCAAAGGAGAACCGGTGGCCGCTACCGCTAACTCAAGAAAGACTAAGCAAGACTCTTCCTCTGAGGCGGTGACGCGAGCCAAAACTTCCATTCGAACCTTTGTTTTGGACACCTCGGTGCTTCTGTCAGACCCCCGTGCCCTTTTCAGGTTCGCAGAACATGAGGTTGTACTTCCCATCGTGGTAATCAACGAGCTCGAGAAAAAGCGAAACGACCCTGAGATCGGGTATTTTGCTCGCAAGGCTCTTCGATTCCTGGACGACCTCAGACAGAAGCACGAGCGCTTGGACTTCCCCGTTGAGGTGGGAGATGGCGGCACCTTACGGGTGGAATTGAATCACATCGACCAAAGCATTCTGCCCTCCGGGTTTCAGCTCGGAGACAATGACTCTCGAATCTTGGCTGTGGCGGCCAATCTCAAAGCCGAAGGCTTTGACGTCACGGTGGTTTCCAAAGACCTTCCCATGCGCGTAAAGGCAGCCTCGATCGGCATGCGGGCCGAGGAGTATCTCCACGAACTGGCCACTGATGAGTGGAATGGAATTTCTGAGCTGGCGCTCTCTGGTGATGAGATGGCAAACCTCTACGACCAGGAAGAAATATCTCATCCCCAGGCCAAGACTCTGCCAGTCAACACCGGACTAGTCATCTCCTCTGAGCGTGGTAGTGCCCTGGGTAGAGTCACGGAAAATCGCACGGTTCGCCTGGTTCGCGGTGACCGCGAAGTATTTGGTGTCCATGGCCGATCCGCCGAGCAGCGCCTAGCCATCGATGCGCTACTGGATCCAGAGATTGGAATTGTCTCGCTGGGTGGTAGAGCGGGTACCGGTAAGAGCGCTTTGGCTCTGTGTGCCGCCTTGGAGGCCGTGCTGGAGCGTCGCCAGCACAAGAAGATCATGGTTTTCCGCCCGCTTTACGCGGTCGGTGGTCAGGAGCTGGGCTACCTCCCTGGAACCGAAGCCGAGAAGATGAACCCTTGGGCGCAAGCTGTATTTGACACCCTAGGGGCATTGGTTTCTAAAGAAGTTATCGATGAGGTCCTCGCGAGAGGAATTCTCGAGGTTTTGCCGCTGACTCACATTCGCGGTCGCTCCTTACACGACACATTCGTGATTGTCGATGAGGCGCAGTCGCTAGAGCGCAATGTGCTCCTAACCATGCTGTCTCGAATTGGTCAAAAGTCCAGGGTGGTCCTAACCCACGACGTGGCTCAGCGCGACAACCTAAGGGTGGGAAGACACGATGGAATTGCCTCGGTTGTAGAGACCCTGAAGGGCCAATCGCTATTCAGCCACATCACTCTAACCAGGAGTGAGCGAAGTGAAATCGCTGCCCTGGTTACTGATCTGTTGGACTACTAGCTGGGGATAACTCAAGGCTCTATTGCACGATTACGCCTAGTTTGAGGTCGTGATTGAGTTTGTTCCGCTACTGGTGCCAATCGGGTACTTAGCGCTGGTCGCATTCAAGCTATCCAGTATTGATTTCGCTGAACATCGACTCCCCAACCACTACACGCTGAGGCTATTTCTACTTTCAACTCCAGCGGTCTTCATCGCAGCCATCATCTCCTTGGACTGGCAGCGACTCAGTGTCGCCTGGCTGGCCGCTTTAGTTACCGCCGGATCGGGGTTGCTACTAGTGCTTGGAGGGGGTTTTGGGATGGGGGATGTAAAGCTGCTGGTTTCGCTAAATTTGCTCCTTGGTTACCTCTCACCCTGGCTGGTGCTGATCAGCAACCTAACCTCGGTCCTGACAGCGGCGCTCGCGGGCTTTGGCAAACTGCTGCTCGGAAAATCAAGTGTTAGGGACAGCATTGCCTTCGGCCCATTTTTAATAGCCAGCTTCTTTTTGGCTACCGTTATCGGACTTTTCTCCAGGGTTTACTGAGGAGGGCGAGTCATTGGGTAGACATCGAGCGCCTTGTCCAGCTGCTCCATGGTCAACTTTTCGCCATCCACATAGCCAAGTTCAATGGTCGCCTCGCGGACGGTGATTCCCTTTTGCACCGAGTGCTTGGCAATCTTGGCGGCATTTTCATACCCGATGTATTTGTTTAGTGGGGTCACGATCGAAGGACTTGACTCAGCAAGTGCCTTGGCGCGATCAACGTTGACCTCTAGACCCTTGACAGTCTTATCAGCGAGGACGCGCATCGAATTGGCAAGCAGGCGGATTGATTCCAGAAGGGCGTTACCCATAACTGGAATGGCCACGTTTAGTTCAAAGTTTCCAGAGGCCCCCGCCCAGGTTACTGTCGCATCGTTGCCGATAACACGAGCGCAGACCATCAGAACTGCCTCAGGAATTACCGGGTTAACCTTTCCAGGCATGATCGAGGACCCTGGCTGAAGGTCTGGGATGTTCAGCTCAGCTAGGCCTGTGTTCGGGCCTGAACCCATCCAGCGCAGGTCATTGTTGATCTTGGTGAGGCTAACTGCGATTACCTTTAGAGCGCCAGAGGCTTCAACTAGGGCATCGCGAGCACCCTGAGCTTCAAAGTGATCACGGGCTTCAGTGATTGGGAGGCCAGTCTCCTTGGCGAGCAGGCTGATGACCTCCTGCGGGAATCCCTTGGGGGTATTGATGCCCGTTCCTGTTGCAGTTCCACCCTGTGGCACCTCGGCAACTCGTCCCAAGCAGGCGTTAACTCGTTCGATGCCATAGCGAATCTGAGCGGCATAGCCCGCGAATTCTTGTCCAAAGGTCACCGGAGTTGCGTCCATCAGGTGGGTGCGACCTGGCTTTACATAGTCCTTCCAGGCGCTGGCCTTCTCTTCAAGGTCCTTGGCTAGGTAGTCAAGCGCGGGTAGTAGATCATTCACCAAGGCATTGGTAACCGCTACGTGAACCGAGGTCGGGAAAACGTCGTTCGAAGACTGAGAGGCGTTTACGTGGTCGTTTGGGTGCACGTCCTTGCCAAGCTTTGCGGTGGCAAGGGTTGCCAGCACCTCGTTCATGTTCATGTTCGAGCTGGTTCCAGAACCAGTCTGGAAGACGTCTACCGGGAAGTGTTCGTGGTGTTGACCAGCAATAACCTCATCGGCACTTGCAACGATGGAGTCGGCAATCTCCTGAGCCAAGATGCCAAGCTTCGCGTTGGTCATTGCGGCGGCCTTCTTGATTCGAGCTAAGGCAATAATGTGCTCGCGCTCTAGGCCAGATCCACTGATCGGAAAGTTCTCAACTGCGCGCTGAGTTTGGGCTCGGTAGAGCGCATTGATAGGGACTCGAACCTCACCCATGGTGTCGTGCTCGATGCGATACTCCATTGTGTCTCCTGCTTATCTAGTGCTAAATCTGACCGTGGGTGAGGATTGCGTGAACCTCACCGAGCTCAAGCTTGTAGTTGGCTCCGACCACTGCAAGTTTGCCATCTTTTACGGCATCTGAAATGACTTTTGATCGCTCGAGGAGCTCGGCAATGGTGTCTCGAACGTGGCGGTCCGTTATTTCGTCAATGCTGGTCTCCCCAGCTTCCAACGACCTCTGCACCGTGGGCATGATTCGGTCGACTAGGTTGTGAATGAACTCTCCCTCAACACTCAAAGTGCCGTTGGCGGCGTTCATGGTTGATCGAATCGCTCCACACTCATCATGTGCCAGCACCAGAATCAGCGGGACCTTTAGAACCTCAACCGCGAATTCCAATGAACCCAAAATTGTTTCTGCGATTACCTGTCCGGCATTTCTGACCACGAACAAATCGCCGAGTCCAACATCGAAGATCATCTCGGCAGCCAGGCGAGAGTCAGAGCACCCGAATAGCGCTGCGAATGGCTTTTGACGGTTCGCGATGGCAAGCCTGACATCTGCATCTTGCCTCGGGTGGGCCGGCGTGCCGGCGACAAAGTTGGCGTTTCCCGACTCCAAGACCTGCCAAGCTTCCCGGGCAGTTTGCGGTCTGGGCATTGCGCTCCTAATCGAGTTCGGCGGTGATTGCCTTGGCTAGGACTTCAAACTGCTCTGGCTCCGCTGTTCCATAGATTACAACCGCCGATGTTTCGAACTTGTGAACCATGGCGTAATGCTTGGTGCCGCGCGGCGATTGCGGGTTCAACGTAGGCCAGATTTCCCAGGTTTTGCCATCGATTACTTTGGTCCCGTCTTGCCAATTGCCTTGCAAGGTCAGTGCAAGCCAAGAGGGGTTTGATTCAAATGCCTGAGACATGCCGATGAACTGGTTGTCCTCGGTCACAAAACCGACATACCAAGAGTCAACATCAAGCTCGTTTTCCAGGCGGGCAGCATTTGACCACCAGTCTTCAGGTATCTCAGGAGCAATTGCATTTAGACCAAGTGATTCGCTGGCCTGCTGCGCTATCTGGTTGTAATCAACCTCTGCGATACGGTTGGAGTCATCCCTGGGAACTCCAAGCACGATCAGAACTACAAGCCCAACCGTCACAAGGAGCGAATAGATCAGGTTTCGAACAGTTTGTTTGGCTCTGTGCTGTGCTGCGCTGTCGCTCACTACTGCTGGTCCTTCTGCGCAGCTTCAAGCTTCTTGCGCGCCCCAGCCAAAAAGCCCTCGCAGTGCTTGGCGAGCGCTTCGCCGCGCTCCCAAAGTGCCATTGACGCTTCCAGGCTAACGTTCTGCTGCTCTAGCTCGGCAACTACCTTTTGAAGCTCGTCACGAGCCTCTTCGTAGCTAAGATCCTTTATTTCCTTTGACATCACAGTTCCTTAACCTGGTCCACGGTTGATTGAATTTCTTGAGTTTGGGTGCGGATCACAATTGCTTGACCAGACTTTGCCTTGGTCAAAACTTTGCCTTTTTCGTCTGTCACTACCGCGTAGCC
>DLOY01000090.1 GCA_002478545.1 Micrococcales bacterium UBA7472 | reverse complement strand
ATCGGCGCGGATGTGCCCTTTGCGCTTTTGGGTGGAACTGCATTAGGAACCGGAACTGGAACTGAACTGGAGTCACTGACACCGGTGCAAACCACGCATGTGCTTTTGATTTTCAGCAACTTCCCGCTGAGCACCAAAGAGGTGTTTGCCAAATTTGATCAGCTACGTCCCAATGGCGACTTACTCGATCAGGGTTTGCAATTTAGCTACCTGGATTTGCTCGGCTATAACTCCTTGCTGCCGGCAGCTCTGAGCCTGAGACCAGAACTCAAGGAGATCATCGATCTCAACCTTGGTGTCTCGGGAGGCTTTCTCTCTGGGTCTGGCCCAACGATTTGGTTCGCCTCTACTGACGAAAGCGCTGCTCGAGAGGCTCAGCACAAAGCCAATGAGCTTGGCTTCCAAAGCGTGTTGACCAAGACTTCGAAGCTGGGTGCGAGGCTCATTTAGTGGCGCACCTATTAGGAGCTGAGCAAGTCTCGCTCGAGTTTCCAACCAAGAAGGTTTTTGATTCAATCACCGTCGGCGTCTCCGAGGGTGACCGCATTGGAATCGTAGGTCGAAACGGTGATGGCAAGTCGACCCTGATAAAGGTGCTGGCTAAGCGCATGGATCCAGACAGCGGACGCGTGACCTGGCGAGGCGATATTCGGGTTGGGTTTTTGACTCAGACCGATGAGATTGATTCAGACTTGAGCGTGGCTCAGGCTGTGGTGGGGGAGAGGCCCGAGTTTGAATGGGCCTCTGATGCCAAAATTCGCGATGTTTTTGCCGGCTTAATTTCTGATTTGGATTGGCATCAAAGTGTTGGGTCGCTCTCTGGCGGGCAGCGCCGAAGGGTCGCATTGGCAGCGCTCTTGGCAGGTGAATACGACGTGATCATGCTCGATGAACCAACCAACCACCTCGATGTTGATGGCGTGGCTTGGCTTGCACAGCACCTCAATAGTCGTTGGTCTCGAAATGCCGGTGGGTTGCTGGTTGTGACTCACGACCGCTGGTTCTTGGATGCCGTTTGCAATCTAACGTGGGAGGTGTTTGGCGGCCAGATTGAACCCTTCGAGGGTGGTTACGCGGCCTATATTCAGCAGCGTGCTGAGCGCAATCGTCAGGCGCAGGCGATTGAGGCAAGAAGGCAAAACCTGCTGCGTAAAGAGCTCGCCTGGCTAGGTAGGGGTGCTCCCGCGCGAACCGCTAAACCCAAATTCCGCATCGATGCAGCTTTGGAATTGATTGCGAATGAGCCACCACCCAGAGACACACTGGAGCTGTCCAAACTGGCGACCGCGCGTCTAGGCAAGGACGTTGTCGAACTTGATGGCGTTTCCTATCAAACCCCAGATGGCAAGACCATCATCAAGGACCTAGACCTCATCATTGGACCCGGCGATCGGATTGGTTTTGTTGGCGCGAACGGAGCGGGTAAAACCACCTTGCTAGGTCTGATCAACGGTTCTCTGAAGCCAACCAGCGGCAAAGTCAAAATTGGAAAGACTGTTCGCTTTGCTTGGCTGAGCCAAGACATCAAAGAGCTCGATGAGTTTGGTAGTGAGCGCATTTTCAGCATGATTGCCCGCGAGAAGACCAGTTTCACGGTTGGCAAAAAAGAGCTCTCAACCGGCCAGTTGGTTGAACAACTTGGTTTTGAATCGGCGCAACTCCAAACGCCTATCGCCGACCTTTCCGGCGGTCAGCGACGCAGGTTCCAGCTTTTGAGATTGCTTTTCACGGAGCCAAATGTGCTGATTTTGGATGAGCCGACAAACGATCTTGATACCGACATGCTCGCCGCAATGGAGGATCTCTTGGATACCTGGCCGGGAACTTTGATTGTGGTCTCGCATGACCGCTACCTCTTAGAGCGTGTCACCGACACTCAATATGCGCTGCTGGGTGACAACAAGGTTCGTCATCTAACTCGCGGGGTCGACCAGTATTTGGAGCTTCGGAAGAACATGACGAAGCCGGCAGTGATTGCAGCCGCTGCCGCTGCATCACAGGGTCTCTCAGGCGCTGAGCGAAGAAACCTGGAGAAGGAATTGGCAAGGCTGGAGCGCGCCCTGGAAAAGGCAAGGGCTGAGGAGAAAGCACTCCACGATCAGTTTGCTCAAGCTGACCAAACTAACTTCGAGCTTTTGACTAATTTGATGCAGCTCCAACGAGAAAATCAGGAGCTCATGGCTGAGCTTGAAAACAGTTGGTTGGAGACATCGGAAAAACTCGAGGGATAAACCCCAAGGTTCTGGCAGACTATACCCCCGAGACCATGTCTCGTTCCGCTCTGGTGTAACGGCAGCACGGCGCCCTTTGGAGGCGTCCGGTCTAGGTTCGAATCCTAGGGGCGGAGCTAGCAAGGAGGGCTAATGAGCAACCTAGCTGTGATTGTTCTGGCTGCGGGTGAGGGGACTCGCATGAAATCCGCCACCCCTAAAGTGCTGCACCGAATCTCGGGACTTGAGCTGCTTGGTCACGTGCTATCAACCGCAAGTTCCGTCTCCGCTCAGAAGGTCGTTGCTGTTTTGCGCCATGAGCGCGAGCGCTTGGAAAACTACGTTGCGGCTTTCTACCCAAACGTTGAAACCGCAATTCAGGATGAGATCCCCGGCACGGGTAGGGCAGTTGAAGCAGCTCTTGAGTTGCTCGAAGATTTCGTTGGCGATGTTGCAGTCCTATCGGGCGATGTCCCGCTTTTGGACGTTGAATCAATTGCAACCCTGGTTGAGATTCATCGCGAACAGGGCAACCAGGCGACTTTGGTTTCAACAGTGCTCGATAACCCCAATGGCTATGGTCGCATTGTGCGCGATCGAGGGGAGTTACTTGGCATCGTCGAGCAGAAAGATGCAACCCCAGAGCAGCACCAAATCTCCGAGGTGAATGCGGGGGTGTATGTATTTGATGCAGCCCTGTTGCGTCAAACCCTGCAGCAAGTTGGTACGAATAACTCCCAGGGGGAGAAGTACCTGACCGACGTGGTGGGGCTTTTGATTCAGGGTGGTCACAAGGTTTCGGCGCATCAAATTACCGACCCCTGGTTGGTAGCTGGAATCAACGATCGAGTTCAGCTAGCCGAGGTTGAGGCTGTCCTAAACGCCCGAATCATCAGGGCTTGGCAGATGGCTGGCGTAACCATTCAGGAGCCGGCAAGCACCTGGATTGATGTAACCGTTTCGCTTGCTAAGGATGTCACTTTGCTGCCGGGCACCAGGCTGCACGGCTTTACCACTGTCGGTGAGGGGTCGGTCATCGGGCCCGACACCACACTCACTGATGTTGAGGTCGGCGAGAATGTCCGAATCAACAGGGCAGATGCGACCAGTGCCAAGATTCACGACGGTGCGAATGTCGGACCGTTTGCATTCATTCGTCCCGGTACCGAGCTCGGTGCCGAAGGCAAAATCGGCGCATTTGTTGAGACGAAGAACGCTCAGATTGGCCCCGGAGCTAAGGTTCCGCACCTGAGTTATGTCGGAGACGCCTCGATTGGTGAGGGCGCCAACATCGGCGCGGGAACCATTTTTGCCAACTACGACGGCGTCAATAAGCACCGAACCGAGATTGGCAAACAGGCTCGAACCGGCAGTGGAAACGTATTTGTTGCTCCGGTCAAAGTGGGCGATGGCGCATACACCGCAGCAGGTTCGACAATCCGCCGAGATGTCGAGTCTGGAGCGCTAGCATTGAACCCATCAGCGCAAAAGAACTTGGCTGGTTGGGTAATTCAGAACCGACCAGGTTCGAAGTCGGCACAAGCAGCAACCGATACGGAGTAGCAATGGCAATCGAGAAGGCCGCCAGCAAACAACTAGTAATTGCAAGTGGCCGTGCTCATCAGCCATTAGCCCAAGAAGTTGCCGAAATCCTTGGCACTGAGTTGGTGCCGATGACTGCCTATGACTTCGCAAACGGCGAGACTTTTGTTAGATACGAACGCAGCGTTCGTGGCGTTGATGCCTTCATCATCCAGGCTCACCCGCAGCCGATTAACCACTGGATCATGGAGCACCTACTGATGGTTGATGCCATGAAGCGCGCAAGCGCTAAGCGCATCACCGTGGTAGCACCCTTTTTCCCTTATGCTCGACAGGACAAGAAGCACAAGGGTCGTGAGCCGATCTCGGCTCGCTTGATGACTGATCTTTATAAGGCTGCCGGTGCATCGCGTCTGATGTCGGTCGACCTTCACACCCCGCAGATTCAAGGCTTTTTTGATGGACCGGTGGACCACCTTTGGGCACTGCCGATGTTGGCTGATCACATTGCAGCGACTTTCGGTACCGAGAACTTGACGGTTGTTTCACCTGATTCCGGTCGTGTTCGAGTGGCAGACATTTGGGCTGACCGGCTTGGAACCCCGCTTGCGATTGTTCACAAGCGTCGTGATCCAGATCGTCCCAACCAGGTCCAGGTCAACGAGATAGTTGGAGCGGTTTCGGGTCGCGACTGTCTCTTGGTAGATGACATGATCGATACCGGAGGCACCATCTTGGCTGCAGCCAAGGCTTTGAAGGCAAATGGAGCCAAGCGCGTAATAGTTGCCGCTACCCACGCTGTCTTCTCCCACCCAGCTGTTGAGCGACTATCTGACCCAGTGATTGACTCGGTTGTGGTTACAAACACCTTGCCAATCACACCCGATAAAGAGTTTGCGTCACTGACTGTGCTTTCGATCGCTCCGCTCATTGCCAAGGCAATCGCAGCAGTCTTCTACGACGACTCAGTGAACTCGCT
>DLOY01000010.1:7130-16372 GCA_002478545.1 Micrococcales bacterium UBA7472 | reverse complement strand
TTCACATCGTCAACGTGAATACCTCTAGCGGCAACGTCGGTTGCGATCATCACTCGAGCTGCGCCCTTTACAAAGCGCTCCAGGTTTCTGGTGCGCTGAGCCTGGTTTAGATCTCCGTGCAGACGTGCGGTTGGAACACCGGCATCATTCAAGCTCTGAGCAAGTGCTTCGGCGGTTACCTTGGTTCTGACGAACACGATGCTCTTGCCGGAACCCTGAACCAGTCGGTGGAAAACCTGTGAGCGGTGCTGCGGCTCCATGACCAATACTCGGTGCTCAATATCCGAAGTCTCGTTAACCTCACCCGGCACCTCATAAACAAACGGGTTTGGCATGAACTTCTTTACAAGTGCCGCTACCTCAGAGTCCAAGGTCGCTGAGAACAACAGCTTCTGGCTACCTTCGGCAGCTTCAAGAATTCGGTTTACAGGTTCTACGAAGCCAAGCTCACACATGTGGTCTGCCTCATCCAAAACCACGCGCTCACACTCAGATAGGTCGACAAGACCCTGAGCCATCAAATCCTCTAGACGACCTGGGGTTGCAATTGCAATGTCCACACCGCGGCGAAGGGCCTGTTCCTGACGGAACTGTGGGACACCGCCGTAGATGGTTGTGGTGAAGAAGCCAACGCTCTTGGCAAGTGGTGCCAGGGTGTTGTCAATCTGCACCGCAAGCTCACGGGTTGGTGCTAGCACCAGTGCCTTTGGCTTAAGTGGCTGACGAGGCTGGTTACCAGCCTTGGCCAAGAAGGTGATCAGTGGCACACCAAACGCGATGGTCTTACCCGATCCGGTCTTACCGCGACCTAGAACGTGACGACCCTCCATCGCAGCTGGAATGGTGGCTGCCTGGATTGGGAATGGGGTTGCCGCACCCATCTTCGCGAGTTCCTGGGTTAGTCGCTCTGGAAGACCCATCTCCTGGAAGGTGGCAAATGTCTCCGTTAGGGTTTCGCTCTCTAACTTGGCTAGCTTCTTGTCACCCTGAAAGGTCTTTCCAGTCGCACTCTTCTCGCGAGCGCCGGCAAACTTCTGGTTTCTGTCTTGATCACGAGCAACGCGATCTGGACGATCTGACTTCGCCCTTGGGGTGAAGTCCTTGTCGTCTGAGTATGAACGCTTCGCTCTTGGAGCTTGGTCGCGATCATCAAAGTTCCGCTTTGCTCTTGGTGCATCGTCGAAGCTGCGCTTCGCGCGCGGAGCATCGGTGCGCTCCTCGGCAAACTTGTTCTTGCTGCGGGGCTTTCTCGCTCCTGCCTCTACCTCAGTCTTTGGGACATAGTCGCCGCGCTTTGAGGAATAGCCAGGTCGGCCGTCTCGTTTAGTTGGTTTATTGGTCGACTCCCACTTAGGGGCGACTGCGCGTTTGTTTCCAGTTGCTTTGGGCGCGCGTGCATAGCTATTGCTCATTATTGAGGATTCCTTAGAACGTGCCTAAGGATGGATTCCTCTAGCACTACGATTCAGCCCAGCCTAGGGCTATAACTCAAATAAAGATAGAGCTAGGCAACAAGTCCGCGGATTTTGAGCTCCGCGTGTAGCACTGCATCAGATGGCTCAACCAGGTGAACACCGTCTGCAAACTTGATAACCGGGATGTTGGTTCGACCAGAAATAGCCTGAGCCCTATCCGCGTTTTCCTTGGACTGTTCAACATCAAACATGTCGTATTCGACACCCAAGGTGTTCAGAAGAGACTTCGATCGGCGGCAGTCGCCACACCAGTCAGCCCCGTAAAACTCAATCTCAGCCATCGCTACCTCAATCTCAAGCTATCTGGGATAAACAATTCACCATCTTGGAAAGTAATTCCCTCCAAAGACCTAACCACAATATCCGCATCGGTGTGAAGGGCATGCTCTGTGACACCAACCAAGAGTCCGGCACCCGCTTCAAGGCCAGCCTGGATGCCGGCCTGGGCATCTTCAAAAACCACACAGTCGGAGATATCAAAACCCAAGTTTTGAGCGCCCTTCAAATAAGGCTCTGGATCCGGCTTACCTTTTGATACGTCATAGGCAGTCACCAACTCGGCCGGCACAGGGATGCCTGCCGCCTCCAACCTAGCCTTTGCCAAAAATGGATTAGCGCTAGTTACTACGGTCCAGGTCCCAGGCTTGAGCGAGGTGGTGAACTCCCGAGAGCCTTGGAGCGGGATGGTGAGGTGTGCGAGATCTTGCTCCAGCTGGTTGATGAAGTCGTTGGCCTCTTCAAATCCAGCCTCGCCAACCAACATCAGGACGATGTCTTGAGCTCGCTTTCCGTGATGGTCCTTGGTTAGTTCAAAACCAGGTGAGTATTTCTCGCCCCACTGTTTCCAGGCAGCCATTGCTCCCTGCATGGAATCAACTAGGACTCCATCGTTATCAAACAACAGGCCCTTGTAGTAACTACGCAATCTCATCCTTCTTGGAGTTGCGCACAACCAGGGTGCGGTAAATGCCGAACTCCGCTAGCGCCAACAAAGTGATTGCCGGCAACATCTTGGAGATAAACCAGGTCAGGTCTGCAGGCTTTACGGTCGGCATGATCGCCTCGGTCATTCCAGGTTTGTACTCTGGCCATTCCCGCAGTTCATCCACGGCCGAGGCGCCGAAGGTGAAGCTCATGATGGTGACCACGACACCGAAAACAATGGTGATCACCAGGTTTAGGTTCACAGCCGCAATGCCACGCAGCTTGGGCCTTGGCTCGAGCGGTCTTGCCAATCTGACCTTGGCCGCAAAGCTGGTGCCAATGATGATTGAGGTTGCAATGATGGCCTGAATTACCACCCAGATCCAAACATCCAAGTTAGTTCTGGTGGTGTCATAAACCACAAGCCCAAGAATCACCGCAATCGCGGTTCCGATAATCGGAGAGGCATAGGCGAGTCCGATGTAGCGCTGTAGCTTGGCGCGCTCCTCATCCTTCTCGGTGTTCTCCAGATCCGGTGCATCCTGACGGAATACGAATGCAAACAAAATTAGGGTGACCACCATGATGGTTGCTAGAACAATCGGCACATAAACGCCGAAAATGCGAATCAGAGCTGGCACATCTCTTGAGTCGTAATTGTTGAATGCGCCGAGGAAGTTACCGATCGCGTAAATCGCTCCGGCAACCAATGCCACGATTACCGCGAGGTTATTCAATCGGTGAGAAGACTTAGCGAGAGCCGAGTCATTTTCATTGCGAAGCTTTAGCGCTTTCTTCTGACCCCAGAGTGAGAAGCCTGAAAAGACCGCGATTCCACTGAGGAACAAATAGGTAGAGACCTGGATCTGTGGGTCGGTCAAAAGCTGGCCGTTGTCGCCATACTGCGGATATGGATAGAACAGATCCGTGTAGATGGCTGTGATGAAGAAGATCCAGCCGAGAGTTAGACCAATCAGGGGCAAGATGACTGAGAGCTTTACTGCCTTTTCGTGGTTCATGGTCTAAGCCTAGACTTACCGCATGATTTTGGTAATTGGCGAAGCTCTAATCGACCTCATTGGCAAGGCGGATTCAAACGGTGCCTACCAGGCAGTTGTGGGCGGCGCTAATGCCAATGTGGCACTAGCTCTTGCGCGGCGTGGCGAACCACAAAAGTTTCTGGGTCGCATCTCAAACGATGGCTTTGGCCAGATTATTCGCAATCGACTCGCATCAAATGGCGTCGACCTATCGCTGTCGATTGCTGCCAAGGAACAAACCTCCCTGGCGGTAGCGACCATCGGTGCTGGTGGCAGTGCAAGCTACAGCTTCTATCTCAATGGCACTGCCGACTGGGCTTGGACCATTGACGAGCTGCCAACCCAAGCTGAGGTGAGCGGCATGGGTGCAAAGTGCATCCAATACGGTTGCCTCACCATGGCCGTTGCACCGGGTCATCAGGTGGTGAGTGATTGGCTCTTGGGTCTAACCGGCCTCACTCGATCGCACGATCTAAACATTCGCTCAGCGCTCGGATTTGAAAGAGAGCGCGAGCTTGAGCGCGTGCTTGCGATCAATAACTACTCCGACATCATCAAGGCATCAGATGCAGACCTGTGGTGGCTTTTTGATCTGGCCGATGGCTCTGACATCGACGACATTGCTCACACCTGGAGTGAAGGTGGTCGCCTGGTGGTCATTACTCGCGGAGGAGATGGTGCATCGCTCTACCGCGGGGGTAAGCGCATCGATGTTTCAGCACCCCGGATCTCACTGGTCGATACCGTGGGAGCTGGCGACACCTTCATGGCAAATCTGCTCGGTGAACTTCTCGGTAGAGATGCTCTGGGAGACAACCCACGAGAGCGACTGACAGCCCTTGGCGAGGATGAGCTAATTGCCTCCGCTCACTTTGCGGCGGTGGCTGCAGGTTTAGTTTGTGAGCGTCAGGGCTGCGAGCCGCCAACTAAGGCTGAAGTTCAGGCTCTGATTGCCCGATAGGCAGTTTGGCCTCAAAAACGATTGGTCCAGCTCCCTTTAGTGCATACTCCAGAGTGAGCTCCGCGAATATTTGAGAGCCAAGACCAAAGTTTGATCGCTGCACGGCCGAGCCGTCATTCTCAATACGCAGCTCGATTAGCTCCTCTTTGGCAGCGATAGAGATATTGATCTGCTTGGGCTGACCGTGTTTGATGGCGTTATTTACTGCCTCGCGAATCACTTCAAGGGTGCAGTAAGCGGTGGCAGAACTCTCTTCGAGAACCGCTGCGGCGCTATCGCTGAGCTGATAGTTGATCTCGCAGGTTGAATCCCATAGTTCGCAGATCTGCTCTAGCAAATCTTCAAAACTCTCACCGGCCAGGTAGTCCTCTCGTCCCAGTTTGGAGAGCGCCCTGTCAATGTCCTGCCGCACTCGCTCGAGATCATGTTCGGTCGGATTCTCAAGTTGTGCCAACCGCATAGCACTGGCATTTAGGGCACCCTGAACTGAGCCGTGCAGTTCGGTGGCCAGGGTTTTTTGACTTAGCCAAACTCGCTGTCTGAGTTTGGTGTTGAGGAGTCTGAGGTCTTCAACCACCTGCTCCAATTCTTGAATTGAGCGATCGCGCTGCAAGCCGGTGACTGCGATTCCAAACATCAAAGTCATGGTCACAATAAAGAAGGCGGTGGCCTGCGAAACAATTCGGGCCGGTAGCTCAAGTGCTGGAATGCTAACCAGCAGGTTCACGCTAAGTCCCAGTTCGAGTGCAATTACCAGTGACAGCGTGAAGGCAAGAATCAGCGGGATCTCCCGCTCCCCAAGTAGCTTTCGCCAGATCCAAAATTGAAATGTCACCAGCAGCAGCGCGGCGCTTGAAGCGAGCAACGCGATGAATGGTCCGGCCAGCGCCGAGACTGTGGAGTAGCTCATAATCACTATGAATGGAATCAGTGTGCCGAGTTGTAACACCCGGTTGAAAGAGATGTGACTAGGCAAAACGAACTGACCCAACTGCGTGAGCTGAGTTTGCGACTTCGACAGAGTTGGTATCTCGAATGACCTAGTGAGGTTATGTGAGAGCGGTCTCACCACGTTGTCATTTAGCTCACGCAGGGCTTGAATCGCCCGAGATGCGTTCTTTGAAAGCTGGGCATCGCGCAGTAGTTTTCCCAGCTCCCAGACCGCAGGGATAATGCTCTCGCGAACTCTGAGTATCTGGGCATCGCGCAATCGAACCAATTCACTCTCAAAGCTGCGCTTTGAAAACTCCAGGTTCTCTCGTTCCAGCTCCAGCTCGGCCGCCAGCTCACGCTGCGCAAGGTGAGCTGCAACCAAAGAGTTCATTAGCAAGTAGACCGAAAGTGTGAAAACTGGACCACCGACCAACCTAAAGCCGAGGTCAGAAGCCGGGACCATCTCAAATGCACCGCCGGCGACCATGAATGTTGCGCCACGAAGAAAGCCTGCGACCACCAATATCAGCGCAACTGTCAAGGGCTTGGGCTTTTGCCAGCTGGACTTACCAAGCAGCTGAGATAAACCCTCGATGCTGATGATGGTCACCGCTAGTGCCAGCGATGCCAGCACCAGCCATGCCGCCGCGTCGCCACCCAGACGGGGTAGATCAAAAGCGACACCGACACCCATGGCCGGAAAGCCAAACAGGATGTGAGTTCTCCAGTTCAGGGATTTGCTATCCCCCAGGGCTTGCCAAGCAGATTGCTGTTTAGGCAACCGTCTCAACCTGGGACCTGAGCTGGTGATAGCGAGCGGTGGCTTCGACTCTTGGGTTAGAACCCTTGGGGTCGATCTCCAAAACTTCAAATATGCGAGTGAGCATGCCCTCTACCGCACGAACCGTGGTGCCGCGCAGTGCAGCAATCTGGGCGTTGGTCTTACCCTCAGCCACCAGCTGCAAGGTGTTGATTTGGCGCTGGGACAGGGCCGAGAAGGGGCGATTTGAAGCCAAATCGTGTCTGTATTCCTTAGTAACACGATCACGAAGCACAGCCTCGATGGCCTCAACCAGCTCAGCCCCGGTGTTGATCGCAGTCTTGCGCAGGTAGGCCTGGTTCTTCTTTACGGTGCTGGAGTCTTTGCCGCCAAATCGTGGATCAGGCAGATTGGTCAAAAAGACGACTCCCACCTCAGGAGAAAGCACAGTCACTGCCTCAGCAAGATCAAAACCGTTTGGGCCAGGGCCAAGCTCGATGTCGATGACCATGGCATCAGGGTCCATTACCTTCACCGAGCGCATGGCGTCTGCTGCGTTAGCAGCGGTAGTAACGACGAATCCGGCGTTCTCCACGGACTTAGCCAGCAGGTCACGCATAAGCGGTTCGTTTTCAACTACCAGGACGTGCCTGAGAGCCTTAAAGTCTGCCTTGGCCACGGTGATCACTTTCTCCAGAATTCCTTAGAGAGTTTAGAGCTGTTTCAGTGTTGGCAAAACCGGAACTTTTGCTTCAAATTGTCACCGGGTGGGGCCAAACTAAATTCATGAGAAAACGGGGTAACACGCTTAGTTTCGATTCTCGAGACCTAATGCGTTCACAGTGCGAACACTGCACCAGGGTTGCCACCGCTCGCGAACTGGGGGTATCGGGGGTTCGAGAGCTGGTCGAGCAGTTCTATAAAGCACCAGACAACCTAGCCATCAGATATGGCATGCGCTTTGAAACTCAGCTTGAGCAGGAGCTGATTTATAACCTTGGTGACTTGGTGCAAGCACCGAACACGAATTCGCTGGATGCGACTTTGGACCTGGCAGCAAGCGGGGTGCCGGTTATCTACCAGGGCACAGTCTTTGGCGGGTCGGGAGAGCTTCCATTCTCTGGGCGCCCTGACTTCTTGGTACGTGGCGATTTCGAGCTGGTTTTCACCGATTCGGGCCTCTCGGCCGTGCAAGTTGGTCCAAGAGAAGACGGCTACACCGCTTGGGATGCCAAGCTTTCAACCAGTGCTAAACCCGAGTATCAGAATCAAGTTGCGCTGTATGCCGATGCTTTGAAAAGTCTCGGTCTTGAATCATCACGCCCGCACGGTTTGATTCTCGGATCTAGAGAGCTAGCCGGGTTTGATCCGCTTAGCTTGATTGGCCAGCTGATTCCAGCCCGCGAAAAGCTCTTCGCGCAGATAACCTCACTTATCGACGAAGACCCGCAGCGCATTGAAGATATCGGATCTTTGGTTTGTGAGGCTTCAAGCTACTGCGAGCTTTGTGAGTATCCGCTGCTGTGCGATCACATAAGACGTGAGACCGGTCACCTTCAGCTGGTCGCGGGTATGACTAGACCTCACCTCGAATCCCTGCATCGCGCTGGGGTCAAGACCGTGGCCCAATTGGCCGAGTTTGAGGGAGAGACCGACAAACTCTCTAGAGAACAACTCGAGAAGCTATCCAGACAAGCTCGACTGCAAAACCACTTTTACCAAACTGGCGAGCATGTTCACGAGGTGATCTCTCGACAAGCGCTAGACCAACTGCCTGATCCAAATCCTGGCGACATCTTTTTTGATCTCGAAGGCTTTAGCTTTTTTGATCAACCCGGAGGACTCGAGTATCTCTTTGGCTTCACGTCGGTCGAATCAGGTGGTGAATTCCACCACATGTGGGCGGATGACCGAGTGGAGGAAAAGGCGGCCTTCGAGTGGTTTATGCAAGATGCCCTGGAGCGACAAATCAAACACCCAGGCTGCAAGATCTATCACTATGCAAACTACGAACAGGCTGCGCTAAAGCGATTAGCCGAACGCTTCGGGGTTTACCAAAGAGAAGTCAATCAGCTAATTGCCGATGAGGTATTTGTCGACCTCTACAAAGTGGTGAAGTCGGCTCTAGTGATTTCTCAAGAGAGCTACAGCATCAAGAAGCTTGAAGCTTTTTATGGTTTTGGTCGCGACTCAGATGTCAAAGAGGCCATGGGTTCTATGGAGTACTACGACCAATATCTCGAGCTCTTGGCTGATGACTACCCTGCTGCAGAAAAGCTAAAGCGCCAGGTGATCGCATACAACCAAGAAGATTGTGCGAGCACACTGGCGCTCTACAGCTGGCTAAAGAGCCTTTAGCTGAAGCTTGCTACATCAAGCGCGATGCCAGGACCGAAAGTGGTCGCAACCGCACCCTTGAGTAGGTACTTACCCTTTGAGGTAGATGGCTTTAGACGGATTACTTCGTCCATAGCTGCATTCAGGTTCTCAGCTAGCTGAGCCTGAGTGAAGTTTGCCTTACCGATTACGAAGTGCAGGTTTGACTGCTTGTCGATACGGAAGTCGATTCGACCACCCTTGATGTCGGTCACTGCCTTAGCAGTGTCCATGGTCACGGTTCCGGTCTTTGGGTTTGGCATTAGGTTACGAGGACCTAGCACCTTACCTAGACGACCGACCTTACCCATTAGGTCAGGAGTTGCTACTGCAGCGTCGAAGTCGGTCCAACCGGCCTCAACCTTTGCAATTAGGTCGTCAGATCCAACCTCATCCGCGCCGGCCTCACGCGCTGCGTCTGCTGCGGCACCGTTAGCAAACACGATTACGCGGGCGACCTTACCGGTTCCGTGAGGCAGCGAGACAGTGCCACGGATCATCTGGTCGGCCTTACGAGGGTCCACTCCAAGCTTGAGTGCAACCTCTACGGTTGAGTTGGTCTTCTTACCAGCGGTCTCGATTGCTAGAGCTGCTGCCTCTTCGGCGTTGTACAGCTTGCCAGCCTCGATCTTTGCTGCGGCCTCTAGATAGGCCTTTGAGCGCTTTGCCATTCTGCTATTCCTTACTTGGTCACAGTCCGTGGTTTGCCCGGGGTAGCTCCCCGATCCCACGACTTATTGATTTTTGAGTTTTGTTTACTGCTCTACGGTGAT
>DLOY01000010.1:0-6949 GCA_002478545.1 Micrococcales bacterium UBA7472 | reverse complement strand
GCAACCTTCACGGTGTGAGGGGTTGCGCTGCCCTTCTGAACTCCCGCAGCCTTCTTGATTAGCTCAGCAGCTGGAGGGGTCTTTAGTACGAAGGTGAATGAACGGTCTTCATAAACGGTGATCTCAACCGGTACTACGTTGCCGCGCTGGTCAGCGGTGGCGTTGTTGTACTGGGTGCAGAACTCCATGATGTTTACACCGTGCTGACCTAGAGCAGGACCGATAGGAGGTGCTGGGTTAGCAGCGCCAGCCTGGATCTGAAGCTTGATCAGTCCGGTGACTTTCTTCTTGGGTGCCATTTGTCTTTTTCTTTCCTATTAGTTCAGTGGGCCGACCTGGTCAAAGGACAGCTCTACTGGTGTCTCGCGCTCGAAGAGCGATACCAAAACCGTGACCTTGCCAGACTCTGGCTTGATCTCGGAGATGGTTCCAGGTAGTCCGGCGAAGGATCCGTCCTTGATCAGGATGGATTCGCCGACCTGGAAGTCGATCTTTACAGGGATGCTCTTGCCCTTTGCCTTGCCAGCAGAAACCTGGGCCTTGGCGCTCTTGACTTCCTCTGTCTCCTCTGGGGTGAACAGCGGCTTGAGCATCTCGAATGCCTCGTTTGGACGAAGCGGGGTTGGGTGCTGGCTGTTGCCAACGAAGCCGGTTACGGCTGGGGTGTGACGAACAAGTGACCAGCTGTCCTCGTTCATGTCCATGCGCACTAGCACGTAACCAGGGATGCGCACCTTGGAAACTAGCTTGCGGGAACCGTTGCGGATCTCAATGGTCTCTTCCATCGGAACCTCAACCTGATAAACATCATCGCCACCAGCAAGCTGGGTCTTGCGAGTCTCAATGTTCTGCTTCACGCGACGCTCGTATCCAGCGTAGGAGTGAACCACGTACCACTTGCCTGGCTGCTCGCGCAGCTCCTGACGGAACTTACGGTATGGGTCTTCAGAGTCCTCAACGACAACCGGCGCTGCCTCGACTGGAGCCTCTTCGATAGAGAAGCCCTCGAGCTCCTCGACTGCCTCTACCGCTGCAGCCTCGAGGTCGAGCTCGTCCAGGTCAACGTTCTCGTTTACCGAGTCCTCGGCTAGCTCTACTGGCTCGCCAGCGTCACTGAAATTTAGGTCAGACACTTAATCCTCTTTATTCTGCGAACACGAAAGTTACGACGTTTAGGAAGGCCCAGTCCAAGACTGAGATCAGGACCATCACAACTGCTACGAATCCGAGCACTACGCCGGTGTAGTTGATGAGTTCCTTGCGGGTTGGCTTGGTGACTTTGGATAGCTCCTGGAGCACCTGGCGCACAAATAGCGAGGCACGCTGGAATGGGTTCTTTGCCTTAGCCGCATCCGCTTTCGCGATTTCGACTAGGTCTTCCGAAGCCTTCTCGTTCTCTTCTGCCATTTACTGACCTTCTTTCTGCGCAGGGCGGACAGGACTCGAACCTGCAACTTGCGGTTTTGGAGACCGCTGCTCTACCAATTGAACTACCGCCCTAAAGTTGCCATCGCCATCAACCGTGAACAGGCACGAGGCTTGGTTTCAAGTGCCACCTGAAGAAGACACACTTCTAGATTGGAAATCTATTTAGTGAATTTTCGCCAGATTAGTTTTCGGCAGATGTCAACTTGAGAAAGTTTAGGCCCTTAAACGCAATCCCGCAACGAGTATTTCGCTAGCTCTGGCGCGAGATACCAAGGTATCCTTGCCCCATGTCGAAATCCCGCATCTCCGCCAGAATTCAAGCCATTGCTGAAAGCGCAACCCTGAAGGTTGACGCTAAGGCTAAAGCCCTCAAGGCTGAGGGTAAGGACATTATTTCCTACGCCGCCGGAGAGCCTGACTTTCCGACTCCGGCCCACATTGTCGAAGCTGCTGTTGCAGCGGTCAAAGACCCCAAGAATCACCGCTACACCCCCGCAGCTGGCTTGCCAGAGCTAAAAGACGCGATCGTAGAAAAGACCAAGCGCGACTCTGGAACTGATGTGACCGCTGCTCAGGTAACCGTCACCAACGGTGGCAAACAGGCGGTCTACCAGGCCTTTGCCGTTGTTGTGGACCAGGGCGATGAGGTATTGGTGCCAACTCCTTATTGGACCACCTATCCCGAGGCAATCAAGCTCGCTGGTGGCAAGCAGGTTGATGTTTTTGCTGGAAGCGACCAGGACTACAAGGTCACGGTTGACCAGCTAGAAGCTCACTACACCGACAAGACCAAGGCACTTCTGATGTGTTCACCTTCGAACCCAACCGGTTCGGTTTACACAAAGGAAGAGTTGCAGGCGATTGGTGAATGGGTTGCATCGAAGGAAAACCTGTGGGTGATCTCTGACGAGATCTACCAGAACCTCACATATGACGGCGTCTACGCTCACTCAATCACCGAGTTGGTTCCAGAGATTGCTGATCGCACCATCATGGTGAACGGTGTTGCAAAAACCTATGCCATGACCGGTTGGAGACTGGGTTGGATGGTGTCCCCCCTTGACGCAGCCAAGGCAGCGAACAACCTACAGTCACACCTAACATCTAACGTTTCCAACATCTCTCAGCGTGCTGCATTGGCAGCGCTAACCGGAGACCAGCAGCCGGTTAGAGACATGCTCGCCGCCTTCGATCGCAGAAGAAAAGTAGCCGTGGCAGAGCTGAACAAGGTTCCAGGGTTTGTAACTCCCACCCCGAAAGGTGCGTTCTACGTCTACTCCGATGTGAGTGCACTGATCGGCAAGGAGTTTGGTGGGGTCAAGATCAACAGCTCACTGGATCTATGCGACTACGCGCTCGATGCTGTCGGGGTTGCCATGGTGCCTGGTGAGGCATTTGGCCCCTCGGGCTATGTCCGCATGAGCTATGCCCTTGGAGATGACCAGCTACTCGAAGGTATTCAGCGCCTTCAGAAACTATTTGGCTGAGTAGCGCAGTAACTCCTCGAAATCGGTTGGCGGCTTTCCCGCTGTCAACATCTATTGGAAAACAACATATGGGTCAGTGTTTGAACCCTCTTTCCTCAGCGTTTCGTTGGAGTTGAACCAGCTATAAACGATGACTCGATGCGCTGAGTTGTAGCGAAAAAACAGTCTGTAGCGCTTTGCGAACTTTGCGCGACACCAAGCTCTAAAGTTTGGCCCCAACGGGTTGCCGAGTCGAAACTCATCACTTCGAGGGTTTGCGGGTATTCGCTCTTGAGTCAACTTGAGAACAGCGGCGAGTAACTTGGTGTTAGCTCCCACCTCTCCTCGCTGAAGCTCAGTTCTGGCTCTGTCCCTCAGGGCCGTGAAGGCAGAAACGAAGTGTTGGTCGCCAATAAGTTTCCAGTCCCCGGATTCACCGAGCTTCACTTTGAATCCGGGTCTATGTCAGCTTCTAAATCAACTTCCAGGTCCCCGACCAGATCTTTTGCTTCGGCAAAAAACTCGTCATCGAGGATCCTGAATTGCCCTGGGTTTTGCTGGTGGTCCTTCTCTAAGAACTGGAGCCAGGAAAGGAGCTCAGCCGGGAATTCCTCGGTCGCTGCGCTTTCAGCGCGTCTGAGAACTATGCTGCCGTCATCGGCCTGCACAAACTCAATTAGGTCTCGCTTACCTAGCCCCAGCTGCTTTCGCACCGAGGTTGGAATCGTAGTTTGGTAGCGGTCGGTGAGAGTCGACTGGCCGAGCAGTTTGCGCAGTAGCTTCATGACCTAATAGTAATGCAAATGCATTACCTTGGGTAACTAGAATCCAATTAGGTTCGGCTCAGGAATTAGGTTGATTCCCCAACGAGCCGCGACTCGTTCTTGAACATAACGAGCCAACTGCAGAATCTCCTCGGCACTTGCTCCACCGGTATTGGTGATGGCGAGTGCGTGCTTCTGCGAGATTGCGGCCTTTGAACCTGGAAGGTGGTAACCCTTCGGGATGCCCGCGTGCTCAATGAGCCAGCCCGAGGAAATCTTGACCTGTGATTCGTCTTCCATGCGCCAGCGCTGCATGTCCTCTGGAAACTCCAAGGACTTGCCATAGCTGATGATTGGGTTTGTAAAGAAACTGCCGCAGCTAACGCTGTTTGGATCCTCAGGCCTTACCACCATGCCCTTGGAACTCCTTAGCTCGATGACTACATCTCGCACCTGACGAAGCGGAAGCTGTGATCCGTAAGGAGCACCGACGTGGTTCGTGATCTGGCCCGATGCCATTGGAACCGAGAGCCCGCCGAGTTTTTTGAGTTCAAACTCGACCCAGCCAATCACTCCCCTTAGGCCATGCTTCAAAGCTGAGTCTCGGTATGAGAAATTGAAAAAGCTCGCTGGTTTGATCTCAACCTCGTGAGTCTCTGAATCCAGAAACTCAATCTGAGTGATTACTTGGGAAACCTCTTGGCCATAGCCGCCAACGTTTTGGACCGGGGTTGCTCCGACCGTTCCGGGGATTCCACTCATTGCCTCGATGCCTGCATAGCCGTGCTCAACTGCCCAGGCAACAAACTCGTCCCAGCTCTCGCCAGCCTGAACTCGCACCAGAACTTTTTCATCGTCCTCGTGGACAATCTCAAGACCTCGGTTTGCAACCAAGATCACGTTTAGCTCAGAAACATCGTCGGCAAACACCGTGTTTGATCCGCCCGCCAAGATGTGGTGAGGTTCGTCACTTAGCCAAGCTGACTTAGCAGCTTCGTAAAGCTCCTGTGTGCTTTCGCAGCGCTGCAAAGACTTTGGCGTCCCACCCACCTGCATGGTGGTGAGGGTTGAAAGTGCGACTGGTTCTACAAAGCTCAAAGCTGCACCCAGACCTGAGCTTTACCGAGCACGTTGTTCTCCTCAAACGAGGTGGTGAGATCGATTCTGGCCTTGCGGTTCTCGGCATCTAGCTGAGCAACTGTTGCCACCACTTTGACCAAAGCATGGCCATGTGCAGGAACTACCACTGGCTTGGTGAAACGAACTCCGTAGTCAATGACCTTGCCTGCATCGCCAAGCCAGGAGACAACAGGTTGAACCGAGACACCCATGGTGAGCATGCCGTGAGCTAGCACTCCTGGTAGTCCGACCGCTTGGGCGATATCGTCGCGGTAGTGGATGGTGTTGAAATCGCCGGATGCTCCGGCATAGCGCACCAGGGAGTCCCGCGAGAATTTATATTCCGACGCAGCAACCTGCTGACCGACTTCTAGCTCTTCGAACCTTGGCATTACTCACCCCTCACTACGAGAGTGGATATTGCAGTGCAAACGAGCGAATCGTCGGCGTCAAAAATTCTGGTTTCAAAAGTGACCATGTGGTTACCACCAAGGCTCTTTACGCTTGCAACCTCAAGTTCACTGGTCAACTCATCGCCGGCAACGATCGGTCTTTCGTAGACAAATCTTTGGTCGCCATGCACCACTCTTGAGAAGTCGATTTTGGCCTCGGGGTCCGCGAGCACCACTTGCAGAGACTGCTCCTGAATTACCACCGGAAAAGTCGGTGGCACAACAAGATCCGAGTAACCATTTGATCTTGCGTAGCTAAGGTCCAGTGACTCTGGTCCGGCCATAACTGCTTTCGCAAATTCTCTTACTTTTTCTCGACCAACTAGATAGCCGGGAGTTCTTGGATATCGCTTGCCTTGAATCGCTGGATTGACCATGAGTAAAGGCTAGTCCAACCCCTTCCAAGCGTGATTGTCTTCATTGAAATAAGTGTGGATGGTATGGAAGACAAAAAATCGTCAATACCGAGGATCCTTTAGCTGGAGAGCGGCCTAAAGCTGGGGGAAACAAAAAAGCTAGCCTGATTAGCAAACTAACAACCCTCGCCTGCTTGAGGAACTAGCGAGTCTTTCACAAGGATTTCGATTTGGTAGCTGAGGCGGGGCACGATCCCGCGACCTCACGATTATGAGTCGTGCGCTCTAACCAACTGAGCTACTCAGCCATGCACTGCAGCGAGATACTCACTGTCGAACGAGCCCCGAGACAGGATTGAACTGTCGACCCCTTCCTTACCATGGAAGTGCTCTACCACTGAGCTATCGGGGCGAAGCCAAAAGGCAACCGCAAAAGATTAGCACTAGCGGTGGGCGCTAGGCAAACGCCAAATCTGAAAATCTAATGAGACAGATTCGTAACGAATTTTGCTTCCCACTACTCGAAGTTCTCCGTTGCCAAATAGGTTCACCGCATTCTCCGCGCCAGAAAGTGCATCTCGTGGAATCTCTATCTTGCGGTCTTTACCGCGGGTCGCAATTACCAAGACAGACTCGGTGCGGTTCTCTCGAACAAAGACGATGGCTTCATTTGAGCTGTAGAGCCAGCGCAGCGACCCATCGACCAAAGCCTTGTGCTTTTTGCGAATTCCAGCGAGCCTCGAATAGGTCTCAATCATGCTCTTGTCGTACTCGCGCTCCCCGTTCCAAGGAATCGGGGTTCTGGAGTTTTCACCGACCCAACCATCGAGGCCAAACTCATCACCGGCAAAGATCATCGGGATTCCCGGGAAGGTGAATTGCAAACCTGCCGCCACTCGTTGCGACCCAGGAATAGTGAAGGTCTTGAATCTTCCAGTGTCATGAGTGTCGAGTGCGTTCAGGTTGTGCATCCTGACGTGCCAAGGGAAGGTGCCTGCAAACAAATTGTGCAGTTTCACAAACTCGTGTCCGGTGATCTCTTTTCGACCAGGACCCAACTGATTCTCTTCGCGCTTCTCTTTGGGATTCCAGAAGAAACGCCAGGTTGGCCTCGTAAAGTTCGCATAGGTCATCGTGGACTGGTAAGTGTCACCCTCAACAAATTCTGAGGCATCAGAGGTGAACTCACCAATCAAGAAAGTGTCTTTAGAAACCTCGTCCATGGTCTTGCGAATCATTTGAGCAACCTCACGGTTGAGGTTTTCCTCGCGAATCTGCCCTGTCATGTTGGCAACATCAATGCGCCAACCATCGAGTTTGTATGGCGCCTTTAACCACTTGGCCACGACCGACTGCTTGCCCTG
>DLOY01000086.1 GCA_002478545.1 Micrococcales bacterium UBA7472 | reverse complement strand
TAGAAGCCTGAGTAGAACAGGAAGGACTCGAGCAGGGTTGATGCCACTTTGCGCTTGAGTGGGTCATCACCGCGGTAGTAACCGAGGATGATCTCAGCCTTCTTCTGCAGGTATGGGTTGTCTTCAGACCAGCGGAATGCCTCATCAATCTCATTGGTGGAGCAAAGGGTTGAGAACACGCTGGAGTAGCTCTTGGCGTGGACCGACTCCATGAATGCGATGTTGGTGATGACAGCCTCCTCGTGAGGAGTTCTGGCATCTGGCATCAGGCTCATCGAACCTACGGTGCCCTGAATGGTGTCGAGCATGGTGAGTCCGGTGAAGACGTGCATGGTGAGCTTCTGCTCGTGTGGACGCAGAGTGCCCCAGGACTGAACGTCGTTTGACAGTGGCACCTTCTCAGGCAGCCAGAAGTTCTGGGTGAGACGGTTCCAAACATCTAGATCGACGGAGTCCTCGATCTTGTTCCAGTTGATTGGACGAGTGATGAGCTTGGTAGTCATTTTCCTTTTCCTTGTCCTTTACAGCATGCAGCTGACGCAGTTTTCGACCTCGGTGCCCTCCAGTGCAGCCTGTCGAATTCTGATGTAGTAGATGGTCTTGATGCCCTTGCGCCAAGCGTAGATCTGAGCGCGGTTGACATCACGGGTGGTGGCGGTGTCCTTGAAGAACAGGGTTAGCGATAGACCCTGGTCAACGTGCTGAGTGGCAGCTGCGTAGACGTCGATAATCTTCTCTGGTCCAACCTCGTAGGCGTCTTCGTAGTACTCCCAGGTCTCTTCCGATAGGAATGGGGCTGGATAGTAAACACGGCCGAGCTTTCCTTCCTTGCGAACCTCGATGCGAGATGCGATTGGGTGGATCGAGCTGGTTGAGTTGTTGATGTAGGAGATGGAACCGGTTGGTGGCACCGCCTGCAGGTTCTGGTTGTAGATGCCGTGCTTCATGACCGAAACCTTCAGCTCCTTCCAGTCTTCCTGGGTAGGAATCTGAACGCCGCTTCTAGCAAATAGTTCCTTGACCTTCTCGGTTGCTGGAGCCCAGACCTGGTCGGTGTACTTGTCGAAGTACTCACCGGTTGCATACTTCGAGTTCTCGAAGTTGTGGAAGTGGCTCTTGCGCTCAATGGCGATCTTGTTTGATGCCTTGATGGCGTGGTAGACCACGGTGTAGAAGTACATGTTGGTGAAGTCGATTGACTCCTCTGAGCCGTAGTGGACCTTCTCGCGGGCTAGGTATCCGTGTAGGTTCATCTGACCAAGACCAATTGCGTGGCTCTTGTGGTTTCCGTCAGAGATTGATCGAACGCTCTCAATGTTGGACATGTCAGAGACAGCGGTGAGGGCACGGATTGCAGTCTCAACGGTCGCACCAAAGTCAGGACCATCCATGGCCATCGCGATGTTCATTGAGCCAAGGTTGCAGGAGATGTCCTTACCGATCTGGTCGTAGGAGAGGTCTGCGTTGTAGGTGGTCGGGGTGTTCACCTGCAGAATCTCAGAGCAGAGGTTTGACATGTTGATGCGGCCCTGGATTGGGTTCGCCTTGTTTACGGTGTCTTCATACATAACGTATGGGTAGCCGGACTCGAACTGTAGCTCTGCGATTCGCTCGAAGAGCTCGCGAGCCTTGATCTTGGACTTGCGAATGCGAGGGTCATCAACCATCTCGGCGTACTTCTCGGTGACTGATATGTCGCCGAATGGAATGCCGTAGACCTTCTCGACATCGTATGGAGAGAACAGGTACATGTCCTCGCCGTTCTTGGCAAGCTCCAAAGTGATGTCTGGAACCACAACACCGATAGAGAGGGTCTTAATGCGAATCTTCTCGTCAGCGTTCTCACGCTTGGTGTCAAGGAATCGCATGATGTCAGGGTGGTGAGCGTTTAGGTAAACGGCACCGGCACCCTGACGAGCACCTAGCTGGTTAGCGTAGGAGAAGCTGTCCTCCAGAAGCTTCATCACCGGGATGATGCCGGAGGACTGGCCCTCAATCTTCTTGATTGGTGCGCCGTACTCACGAATGTTGGAAAGGCTTAGAGCAACACCGCCACCACGCTTTGAGAGCTGCAGCGCTGAGTTGATACCGCGGGAGATCGACTCCATGTTGTCTTCGATACGAAGCAGGAAGCAGGATACGAACTCTCCGCGCTGCTTCTTGCCGCAGTTTAGGAAAGTCGGGGTAGCTGGCTGGAAGCGACCGGAGATGATCTCTTCAACCAGGTGAGTGGCCATCGCCTCATCGCCCTGAGCAAGGGTTAGAGCGACCATTACAACACGGTCCTCAAAACGCTCCAGGTAGCGGGTGCCATCAAAAGTCTTTAGTGCGTATCCGGTGTAGAACTTGTAGGCACCCATGAATGCCTCGAAGCGGAACTTCTTGGAGTATGCGAGGTCCTCAAGCTGCTGGATGAACTCGAACGAGTACTGGTCCAGGATCTCCTTCTCGTAGTAGTCGTTCTCGACCAGGTAGTCCAGGCGCTCCCTGAGGCTGTGGAAGAAGACAGTGTTCTGGTTGACGTGGTCAAGGAAGTACTTGCGAACCGCAAGCTTGTCCTTCTCCAGCTGAAGCTTCTGGTCCTCGCCCCAAAGGTTGATCATCGCGTTGAGGTCTTGGTAGCTCAAGGCCGACTCAATGCTGGTCTTACCGGTCAGGTTTCCCTGGTCGTCTGCAATTTCTACGAGTTGGTTTGCCACAGCTTGGCCAGCCTTTCTTTGACTTCGACTACATCTTCTGGTGTTCCAGTGATTTCAAAGCGATAGAGCACCGGAACCCCGAGCTTTTGGGCGACTATGTCTCCCGCTCTACAGAAGTGCTCACCGAAATTGGTGTTTCCCCCCGCGATTACCGCTTTGATGTGTTTCCGGTTGTCCGGATTGTTCAGGTATTTGATTACCTGTTTTGGAACAGTCGATCCGTCATTTCCACCACCGTAGGTGGGGACTATCAGGACGCTGTCCTTGGGGTGAACAAATTGGGCTGCTTCTTCGGTCTTTAGAGGGATCCGAACTGCATGGCCGCCAAGTTTGTCCACGAAGCGCTTGGTGTTTTCAGAGACGCTCGAGAAGTAAACCAAATCGAACATCTCGGGCACATCACTTAGGCGCTTAGGGCTTGAATCTTGTCCATTCGGAAGCCGCTCCAGTGCTCATCACCGGCAACGACTACAGGAGCAGCGGTGTAACCCATGGTCTTGACCATTTCGAGCGCTACTGGATCCTGGCTCATGTCAACCACTTCGAACTCGATCTGGTTGCGCTGCAGCATGCGCTTAGTGCTGTCGCACTGCACACACGCTGGGAGCGTGTAAACGGTCACCGCCATTGGTGTCTCCTCCTGTTTCGGTTGGGGGCAAAACCCCCATTTTTTGATGAATTTTTGTGAAATTTGTCGCTTCGAGCGGATTTACCACTCTAGCACTTAACCACTACATCTAGTGTCTCGTGTTGAAAAAATTCACTTATTTAGTTGTTGCTCGAACATTAACCCACAACTTGAACTTTAAGGCGTCTGATTTTTAGGCGTGTCGTGGACATTTACCTAAAGTCGCCAAAAAGTTATTTCTACTAGTTGTAGAATTAGTGCTCTGAGGGCCACAAAATTCTCTTTTGACCCTCTGACAAAGATCGGAATCGTAATGAAAAAGCTCGGAATTTTGCTCACCGCCGCCTTGGTTTTGACCGGCTGCACCCAGACCCCAGATGTTTCAGTTTCCGACTACTGGGTCAAGAGCTCCGAGATGAGCATGGTTGGTGGCATGACCGCGGTCTACGGCACCATCACAAACAACTCAAGCAAGGAGATCACCCTGGTCGGAGGCTTGACCGATGTCGCTGGCAAGGTTGAGGTGCACGAGATGGCCATGATTGACGGCGCCATGAAGATGCAAAAAATCGATGGCGGCCTAGTTATCCCAGCGGGGCAGAGCGTGGTGCTCGAACCAGGTGGCAACCACCTAATGCTCCTGGAGCTTACTGAAGCCGTGGAACCCGGTAGTCAAATCAGCGTTACCCTGGATTTTGAAGGTACAGAAGATGTCACTTTGGAAGGCGTGGTTGCAAAGCCGGCCGAGGGTGGCGATGAGGAGTACCACACAGAAGGCATGGATCACTAATAAATGGTCACCCGCAGAGGTTTTCTAGCTGGCACTGCAGCATCCGCTGCGGCTGCCGGCCTGGCCTCTGGTGTAACCGCCTTTGCCTCGGCGGCAAGTGCCGAGACCCAGACCGCAAAACGGGCACTTGAGTTTTACGGCCCACACCAGATGGGTATCGAGGCAGACCTCCAAGCGGTCACCAATTTCATCTCATTTGACTTAAAGCCAAGTGTTGATAAAGCCGCCATGCTGCGTTGGATGAGCTTGATAACCGATGACATCTCAAGGCTCAGTCAAGGTGATCCGGTGTTGGCTGACCCATCGCCAGAGTTGGCGTTGGGTGCAGCTAGGTTCTCCGCCTATGTTGGTTTTGGCCCGAGTCTTTTTAGAAAGCTCGGCCTAGAAGATCAGATGCCGATTGGTTTTGGCGAGCTGCCAAAATTCAAGATTGATCAGCTCAAACCAGAGTTCTCCGGAGGAGATGTACTGATCCACGTGGCTGCCGATGACCCGGTAGTCCTTAGCCACGGCGCCCGCGGTTTGGTGCGTGACAGCATGCCATTTGCCACTGTGCGGTGGACCCAGTCAGGTTTTGCTCACACCCCCGGCATGGTTCCTGCGGGTGTCACCCACCGAAACCTGATGGGTCAAATTGATGGCACCGCTAATCCAAAGTTCGGCACCGAGGACTTTGACAACGTGGTTTGGATCAGCGATGGGCCTGAGTGGGCGATTGGTGGCACGCAGTTGGTCTTTAGACGCATCGCGATGCAGCTTGATACTTGGGATCAGCTCGGCACCCCTTCCAAGGAAGAGGTAATCGGTAGACGACTATCAAACGGAGCTCCGCTCACGGGAGAGCGTGAATCAGATATCCCCGACCTAGCCGCCAGGCACCCGAATGGTTTAAAGGTCATCCCAGATTTCGCTCACATTCGCCGAGCTGCTCCCGAGAGCGAGGGGGAGCGAATCTTTAGAAGACCGTTCTCCTATGAGGCCGGTTTCAATGCTCAGGGGTCTTTGGATGTTGGGCTGCTATGGGCTGCCTATCAAGCCAACATGCAAAACCAGTTCATCCCGATTCAAAACCGTTTGGCCGAGGTTGACCTCCTAAATAAGTGGACTTTGCCAATTGGTTCGGCAGTGTTTGCCGTAGCGGGCGGCGTGCGACCGGGTGAGGTCATCGCCCAGCGACTATTCTTCTAGCCGTGGCTCTAACTTTCCGACTTACTCCAGGAGGTCGGGTTATAGATTCCGGCGATCAACTAAATCGTCGAATGCTTATCACCTACATCTTCATCGTCGCTTTCTCCATCAGTCTTATCCCATACACGATTGACCCCTATCTACCTGCGTTCCCGCAGATTGGTGAGTTCTTTGGGGTTCCCAATGGCACCGTCCAGGCATCTCTGGCTGGAGTGACCATTGGATTGGCCTTTGGACAACTTGTGGCTGGCCCCATGTCTGATGCCTTTGGCCGCAGACCGCTCCTGCTAATGGCCATGTTTGGATTTGCAGCCAGCGCCATTGCGCTTTTCTTTGTGAAAGAGATCGGCTATTTCTTGGTGCTTCGCTTCACGATGGGCTTCTTTGCAGCGAGCGCCGATGTAGTGTCGCGAGCGGTGGTTCGTGATCTGTTCCGAGGTCAACCGATGCTCAAGATGCTCTCTCGGGTGTTCTTGATTCAGGGGCTTTCCCCGATCATTGGCCCGATTGTGGGATCACAATTGGTCTCTGTCTTCCCCTGGCAATCGATATTTTTGACCTTTGGCTTTTTTGGTCTGGCACTTGCTATTGCCTCGACCTTCTTCCTGGTTGAAACTCTCCCCAAGGCTCAGCGTCGCTCCAGCACTCCAATTGGCCTTGCCCGCGGCTATGTATCGGTTTTGAAAGATCGTGCCTACGTCGGATTGCTGCTAGTTAGCGCGTTGCAACTGAGTGCACTCTTTGGATATCTGAACACGGTTTCCTACCTGTATCAGGAGACCTTTGAGCTATCGCCGGGGGAGTTTGGCATCTGGTTTGCCATTAACTCCGCAGCACTGTGGCTGGGGGTGCAGTTTGGCGGGATTATGGCCAAGTACTTCAAGGCACAATGGATGTTGGTGGTTTACTCGGTAGCCGGTGCCCTGGCTGGCCTCTACCTAATGTTCACCGCCGGCGGCAGCATCTTGATTGCTGAGATTGGTTTCTTTGTCCTGGTGTTCTTCTTCGGCGCTCCCGCCACCGGAATTCCGACCCTCGCGCTTTTGAATCACGGATCTGAGGCTGGCACCGCAGCATCACTGATGGGAGTCACCAACTTCACGATGACCTCAATCATGAGTATGGTTTATGCCACCCTGAGCGTAACCTCAACATTTGATGTTGGGCTCTTGATTTTCAGCTTCTTTGCTCTGTCGGTGCTGAGCCTGATCTTCATAGTTAGGCCCTGGACTCTGCCTGATCTGAGAAAACCGCTGGCTCGGGAAGAAGCGCATTGATTCGCCCGCTGACTCTTGATGATGCCGAGGCAACCCTTAGGGTCGCCAACACTCACGAACTTCGGGTTGACCCCGAGTTCGAACTCTACCCACTGAGCGAGATGCCGCAGTGGTTTCAGGGCTTTGGTGAACCGGCGATGGTCTTTGGTCATGAAC
>DLOY01000038.1 GCA_002478545.1 Micrococcales bacterium UBA7472 | reverse complement strand
CCGTCTCCAACGGGTACTGCAACTCCTACCCCTTCGCCAACCGCGACGGTGACTCCAACCCCATCACCAACTGGCACTGCAAACCCAGTGCCTCCAATCTCATCGGATGACAGCCTGCCCTGTACTCCGAATGCGACCTATGGTGCTGCGTTGTTGGTTTCAAATGGAACTGCAACCACCTGTTTGAGAACCACCTCACTGGCTCTGTTCAACATCGCCTTCGCTCCATTCGAAGCCGAGGAAGAGATTGAGTTTGAGAGCGAAAGTGCCGAAGCTGAAGTTGTTTTGCCAAATGAATTGGCAGACACTGGTTTCGACAATGGACTGCTCGCACTTCTTGCGATGCTGATGGCAGGATTTGGTTACCTAGCCATTCGAGTATCGAGAAGGCGTGACTAAGAAGCTGATTGCAACCCTTGGAGAGCTGCTGCTAATTGCAGCAGCTCTTCTTGGTTTGTATTTGCTCTACCAGGTTTGGTTCTCAAACGTTCGTGCTGATTTAGCTGCTACGGAAATAGCTACCGAGATCGAGAGAGAGTTTTCTGATTCGAGTAGCCCTGCCACGGAATCTGCTCCGGTAATTGAATCCACCGTTGATGGCACCTCAGAACCCAAGCGAGCCATCGGGCTTTTGTATATCCCCAAACTCAAGTCCGACGTTTGGAAGACCCCGATCATCTCTGATGTCTCGGGACGAGCTCTTTCGATTGGGGTTGGCCACTATCCAATGACGGCGTTGCCTGGAGACCCTGGCAACTTTGCAATTGCAGGACACCGAGCCACCAACGGCGAACCCTTTGCGCGGTTTGAGAGGTTGGCCAAGGGAGACCTTGTCTATGTGCAAACCAAGGCTGGCTTCTTCACCTATGAACTTTTCGAAAATCAAAAGATTCAAGAGCGTGAGGTGTGGGTATTGGATTCAAACCCCAAGGGTTTAGCCGAAGGTGTTGAATCACTGATCACCCTAACCTCCTGTGATCCGCGTTGGAACTCAACCAGGCGTTGGGCTTGGTGGGGGAAGTTAGTTGAGTTCTCAACCGAAAGACCCAAGGGGCTAAATCAATGATTTTCCCCTGGCTCTACAAAGTCCTCCCTGGAAACAAAATTGCGAAGTGGGTTCAACTGCTTCTGCTCATGACAGCCGTGATCGCGGCACTAATGCTGTGGGTGTTCCCGGCTCTAGATGCACAATTCAGCGTTCCGACTGTGGAAAATTCCGCACCAAATTCAATTTCGATTAGCCTTGAATTGGCGAGAGAAGGAATCACCCTATGACCCTCAGAAAACTGATTGCCACCGCGTTACTTGCTTCGCTGGCAATCTCAACTCCTGCCATTGCCAATAACGGCAAGGGTCCGCAGAACACCCCAGCTGCAGAAAAGACTTCACAGGGCAACAGCAATAAACCTGAAATTGCACCCACCCCTAACACGGCTGTAGCAGAAAAAGCGCAGGAGCAAGCGGTAGCGAAGGCGGAAGAAAAGAAGACTGTCGCCGAAGAGAAGATTGCTGAAGCTGTCGCAGTCAAGGAGGAGGCCAAGGAGGCGGTTGCCGCCCAAAAGGCTGCCGAGCAAGAGGTGAAAAAACTGGAGGAGCAGGTCAAGAGCTCTACCGCGACCCCAGCAATCAAGTCTCAACTAGATCAGGCCAAAGAGCGTGCCGCAGCTGCCGCAGCTGAGGCCAAGGAAAAGAGCAAGGAAGCGGCAGCCAGCTCGAAAGAGGCTGCCTCTGCGAAGACTGCTGCAACCGCGGCAGCGAATGCTGTCAAGGCCTTGAACAAAGTCAAGGGAGCGGCCCCAGGTTGTATCGAGCTAATCGAAACCGGTAACTCGGCATCCGAGTCTTGCGAGGTTTCTAGATATGTAATTAGGTTCAACGCCGGCGTTGACCCGGACCTGCAGGTTAAGGGCATGAAGGCCATCAAGATCCCGGTGCAGGCAACCCTGAAGGGTGTTTTCTCGGGTGCAGTTGCCGACCTAAACGCAGGCCAGCTCAAGGCCCTTGTTGCCAGTGGCAAGATTCGCAGTGTTGAGCAGGATTATGAGATCAAGCTAGATCCGACCGCTACTGGTGACACTCAGCTAAACGCCACCTGGGGTCTAGATCGGATTGACCAGACAGCGCTTCCGCTCTCTGGTAGCTACACAAATCCAAACACCGGTTCTGGAGTGAAGGCGTACATCGTTGACACTGGAGTCTTAACATCTCACGCTGAGTTTTCTGGTCGCATAGCTAGCGGTTTCACTGCCGTTTCAGATGCCAACGGGGTAAACGACTGCAATGGTCACGGCACTCACGTTGCCGGCACTGTTGCTGGCGCTAACTATGGTGTTGCAAAGGCGGCGACAGTAGTTCCTGTTCGAGTCTTGGACTGTGCTGGTTCTGGTTATCTCTCGAGCGTCATCGCTGGTCTTGACTGGATCGGTAGCAATCACCCACTTGGCGCACCCGCCGTTGTAAACATGAGTCTCGGTGGTGGCGCAAGCTCTACCCTCGACTCAGCTGTCGAGGCCTTAGTTGCAAAGGGCATAACGGTTGTAGTTGCGGCTGGTAACTCAGCTGCCGATGCCTGCACCTCGTCCCCTGCACGAACCCCAGGAGCACTGACCATTGCGGCCAGCAACAGCACTGATGGCTTTGCATCGTTTTCAAACTTTGGTTCATGCGTTGACCTGATTGCCCCGGGTGTTTCAATCACCTCAGCATGGATCGGATCTTCAACCGCAACTGCTCAGATCAGTGGAACTTCGATGGCCTCGCCTCACGTGGCCGGTCTAGTCGCATCGGCCATGACCGGAGGTTACCTCGCACCTAACCAGGTGGAGTTCGTGATTGAATCCGGTGCCGCCAGCTCGGCTATCTCAGCAGCCCCTGCAGGGACTGCAAACCTTTTGGCACAGGTGGTGGCTCTGGCTCCAGCTGAGCCAAAGCCCGAGGTTCCAACCGAGTCCGCAACTGTCCCAGTTGCTCCGGTTCTGACCGACGCTGCCTTTTCAAAGAACACCGCGAGAATCAACTGGACCATCTCACCTGATGGTGGCTCACCACTTCTTTCACACAGCGTGAGGGTTTGGGAGCGAGGTCAGCTGGTTCGCAAGGTCGATGTTGCAGCCAACGTCTCAACCGCAAGACTCACTGGTTTGAAGTGGGGCGTGAGCTACACCTTCACCGTTGTCGCTACCAACGCAATCGGAACCAGTGCTGACTCTGCTGTGACGACTGCCTATACCCCTAAGAGGTAGTGAGACAGCCTCTCAAGGGACATGCTGATGCTCACGCAACTACATCACGTAGCTTGATAAGGGGTGGGTGGCCAGTGGCTGTCTGGTTAGACGGTTGGGTCTGCGATACCTACGTAGACGGTCTCGAGGTACTCTTCGATACCCTCTTGTGAGCCCTCGCGACCAAGACCTGACTGCTTGACGCCACCAAATGGACCTGCAGGGTTTGAGACCAATCCGGTGTTCAGGCCAAACATTCCAACTTCGAGGCTCTCGGCTAGGCGCAGTCCTCGGTTTAGGTCCTTGGTGAAGGCATAAGCGACAAGTCCATACTCGGTGTTATTTGCCATCTTTACCGCTTCGGCCTCAGTCTTGAAGGTGCAGATAGGTGCCACCGGACCAAAGATCTCGTTCTGCAA
>DLOY01000077.1 GCA_002478545.1 Micrococcales bacterium UBA7472 | reverse complement strand
GGCCGTCAAGCACAAAGCGCTTGCCACAAGATAAGCCGCCGCAGTGCCGAATTCGGCGACCACGAGCGAGCCCAGCAGTGGACCCAGCGCGGCACCACCCCTGAAGGACCCGCCGAGTAGCGACATAGATTTAGCGCGGTGAGTTACTGGAACTTTTGCCGCCAGCATGGAGTGTCGTGACAGCCCAAACAGCGAGAACATGGCGCCGAAACCAGCTGCTGTCAAAAGCAGAGGCAGATAGCCCAGGCTGAGAAATCCCAGTAATCCAAACCCGGATGCAGTGACGGTTGAAATCATCATTGACGCGCGCTCACCGATGCGACTAACAATCGAGGCGGCAGGAAGTTCAAAGAGAAATGTTCCAAGCATCGCAGCTGCCGTTACAGCCCCGGCGGCGGATAGCCCTGCGCCGTATTCGCTGGCGCTCGCCGGAAGGATGGGCAGCAAAGCGCTCAGTGCCGCCTCAAACAAAAGCGAGGGTAAGTAGATCGGCAGTGCCAGCGACCGCTTTCTGAAGTGTTCAGCCATCTTGCTTTTTCTGCACCCTGTTGCCCAGCAGGGCTGCCCCAACTATCAAGACTCCGGCAAGTATCAGTTGCAGCGTCAGAGCTTTTCCTGTCGCCAAAAGCAGAAGGGTTGTTGAAAGTAGCGGCGTCAGAAATGACAGCAGTCCGATTCGCTGCGGGTCGCCGTTCTTGATCGCATAATCCCAAAGGTAGAAAGCTCCACCTAATGACCCAAGCCCCATTATGACCAACAGTGCCCATTCGAATGTTGAAGGGGAAACGGGTTGCTCAAGGAGCAGGTGAGCGATTAAAGAGAGACACCCAGAAACAAAACCAAAGACCCCCACGAAGGCAGTTGGGAAGTGAGGCAAGCGCTTTGTCATAAGCGAGTAACTTGCCCAAATCACGGCTGCAAGAAAAGCAAATAGGTAGCCCCAACTGCCATCGCCAGCTATCTCCCCGGCTGAAGTAATTGCCAGTGCGGCTCCCAAGAAGCCAATCAATCCGGCAATCACATGTCGAACGGTGCGCGAGGCTCCCTTGATAAACAGTGGTGCTAATAGGACTATAAGTAGTGGCCAGAGGTAGTTAACCAAGTTGGCCTGAACCGCAGGAGCCATCTGAAGTGCCGTGAAAAGCGCGGCGTGATAACCAAATAGGCCAACAACTCCAACTAGCAGCGTCTTAGGTTGGATGGTCAGCGCTTGCCGCGGCTTGAGCCCCATGAACCAGGCCAGAGTCGACCCGACCAGCAAGCCAACGCCAGTAAGAAAAAAAGGGGGAAGATCAGACAGAAGTGATCCGATCGGTGCAAGAGTTCCCCAAAGTCCAATCGCCAGCAGAGCAGGCAGATTAGTGCGGGTATTCATGCTCGAAGTTTACTCACCGAAGCCTTTTGCCTGCATGTGAGCCAAAGATGACCTGCTTGAAAGTGGTCTAGCCCTTGGCTATGCCCATGAGCTCTACAGCCTTGGCAAAGTCTGGCACCTTAGCCTGCAGCTCAGAGAAGGTGCCTTCGGCAACTACTCGACCCTTGTCTAGGTAGATGATTTTGTCTGAGTTCATTACGGTTGAGAGCCTGTGAGCAATCAGCACCACGGTCATCTTGCCGCGCAGGCTGTCCAGAACCTTAGAGATCTGTGCCTCAGTCTCGCCATCAAGCGGGCTGGTTGCCTCATCTAAGAACAAGATGCCTGGGAGTTTAAATAGCGCACGGGCAATGCCCCAACGTTCGACCTCGCCATCGGATGCCTAAATGCGAATTGGGCCGGATTTAGTTTGCTTTTCCGGAACCCCTAAACACCAATGAACGCAACCCAAGAAAATTCATTACCGAAGCGCTTGCCAGGCTAAAGAGGTAGGCGACGAAAATCCCTGAGCTCTCATTCAGAAAGCTTTGGATTGTGACGGCGACGAAACCACTCGAACCGTAAAGTGCTAGAAACGGGATGATGCTTGCGATACCGTTTTTCGACCCAAAGACCCATGATCGGTTGACGAAAAAAGCCCACAAGGTTCCAAAGAGGTAACCAACACCCCGTGATAACAAAGGATTGCCCGTGAGCAGCAGGACGAGGTTGAAGGCCAGGAAGTCGAGCATAGTGCCGGCCAATCCAGTCACTGTAAATTTGACGAGCCTGTTCATGCCTTAGTTGGCACTTCCAGCCTGTGCGGCAAGGCTTACTCTGCGTTTCTCCGCTTCCCAGCCTCTAAGTTCCTGTGCTTCCAGAAGGCTGAGAGTAGGGAGGATTTCCAATGGACAGCTCAGCGCCACGTTGATAAACGAAAGTAACTGTTCTTGCGGAACAGTCAAGTGTGCGTCCCGATTTGACATACCCAAAATGGCCCGCACTTCGCGCTTTGCCAACTGATCCAGCCACTCCTCTGCCGTCTCGCCCAGAAATACGCAGTGGTCTGGTGAAACTCGCCAGTTATTGGCAGCTTGCCACAAAAGCCTCTCGCTCTCAGATTCCGAGAGTTCCTTGCTCAAGTCGTTAGGAGCGAGTGCGTAACTTCCAAAGGACTCCAATAGCTCGGTCCACAGACCCTCAAAACGACTTATTGATTTCTCAAGCTCTGCAACCGAATCTGCGAAATATAGAACACCGTGGTTTTGCAATAAAAAGGCTGAGTGCTCGCCGCTGCTAAGGGCATCTAAGATAGCCTGCTTTAGCGCCTCTCCAGGCCGGCAGTATGGGATCAAGGCAACCCCACTTTGCTCTAGTCGGGCACTTAGCTGTGGGTTGTTCCCGGCTGCCATTGAAAGGGCAACACCGGCAGATGAGTGAAGATGCAACACGAATGTCTGCGGAAGCAATGCGTGCATGAAGACTTCTATTGAAGGCTTGCCAGCTTGACTGCCGGGTAATTCGAAGTAATCCGAATCGTGAATCCCAACTCGGTAAAAGTAGTTCGGGTTGTCGACATCATGCAAACGCATTCCAGACGCCTTGATTAGCATCTCGCCACCGGCCTTATAGGACGAGTTCCCGCCTAAGCCTTGGGTCAGGGAAAAATCTTTTCCAACGCGATCCAGAAGTATTTTGAATTCGCTGGGTGCTTGAATCACCTTATGGTGCATGCCGCAACCAACTTCTTGTGAACCGCGATAAGGCTGGGAGAGCGGTCGAGTTGCTTTCCCACCAGAAGAAAGTCGTTTCCCGATGACTGCGCAAGTCCGCCATCCTTTGCGACATCGTCACCAATAACCCAGCCGCGACCATCCGGCAACCCTAGGTGCTCTCGGGCATAGCCAAAGAAGTCGCCAGCGGGTTTATCCTCCAGGACCTCCTCGGAAGTTACCAGACCGGAAATGTGGTCAAGAACCTGCAGCCGAGAGAGTTTGCGAATTTGGATTTGAGCGGTCAGGTCTGTCATGACAAAAACCGGAATCGCCTCTTGGCGGCAAAGTTCTAGCAATTCGGTCAAACCCGGTGCTCGGACCATTTTGCGAATAAAGGTTCCCCAGTAGGTGGCTTCAAGTTGTAATGCAAAGTCCAAATGGTTAGCTAGCCCCAGGTTCTCGAGGGTTAGCTTGAAGTAAAGCAATCGACTGTGAGAAGCAGCAGCGCTCCCAAGCCGCTTCTTGGTGGCAAGTCTGGATTTAGCGAAGACCTCTTTGATGGTCTCAAGTTGCAACGAGTATCTATCGGCCATAGCAAGCTCTGCAGCTTCAGTAGCAGCGGCATGGCAGGTGGCATATCCATACATGGTGTCATCTAAATCGAGCGCGATGAAGGCTGGTCTAGTCATAATCAGATAAGCCTTTCACGCCTGAGAGCATTTGACAGGTATACCAGGGTCACCATCTGCACGAGGCCTGCGCTGCCCGGACTCCAGGAGATCTCAGAACCGAGAATCTTCGAGATCCTAGGTTCAATTCTTTCAAATGCCGAGTTGAGTAATGCGGGTTCCGGGACGCCAATGACCTTGACCGATCTCCGTCCGTTTTCGGCTGAGCTAACCGATAGTTCAAGCCCACAGGTCACACTCAGCTCAGAAATTAGCTGATCATCAAAAATCTTTGGCTCGGAGATAAAGGACACTTGCAAATTATGTGGAGATTTGACCAAGTCATCAGCCGCATAATCGGTCTTGATGTGAAGGTCAGCCTTATTACGTTGCGGCGCTATGAAAAGCTCCGCATCCGAGCGACGTTTCTCAATCGATGCCAAAACCGCTTCGCGTGAATGCCCTCTGACCTCGGTGTCTCGAGCAACCTTGAGATCCGTTCTTAGGTTTTCACCCATTTCAAGGAAGATGCTCAGACTTGACTGAAGGTTTACGTCCCGAAGGTGTAGAGCATGCAATCCGGATGCGATGACAAACTCGCGACTCTTTGACTTCTTGGACGCGGCACGCTTTCCAGTTTCATGGTCGTAATGTCCGTTGGTGATGTCTTGACCAGAAGTCAAAGTAAGTAGGTCGTTGAAGAATTTGGAAAGTTCATTTGTTGATGGGTTGAGGTGAGTTAGGTAATTCCAAGCACCTTCCCCGCGGTCCCACCGGTGGTAGTCGTCACCGCTGATGCGCACGCAAGAGTCTTCACCGAGAGTTCGAGAGAGCCCTTCTGCCAAGGTGTCCTTGCCCACACCGGAGTCACCCGCGATCAATATCAAGGCAGGTCTCGAATGCAGTCGCACAAAATCACTCTTGGTCACCAGCTCTCGCCAAAGCAAATAAACGACCGTCGATACCAATAGGAATGAGGTTGTAATCGCCGCATTGGTTATCAGACCCAGCAGAGGGGAGTTCCCACGGTCGAATAGAGCAATTACCTCAAGGACAATTGGAAAATTGAGTGACGTCCAGACCAGAACCTTGATTCTTCTGGAGAGATGTCCGGAAAGAGCCAACACGATCGGCAAGCTCCAAAGCGCCCAACCGAGTGGGGCCCCAGGCAGGGCGGCAATCAACATCAGTGGAGCGGAGAATGTGAGAGTGAGCAGCTCAATGTTCATGCGCCGCAATTGATAAGTGAATAACCAGCAAAGTAAAACAAGCAGCGGCAGAATCAAAAATGTACCGGCAGGAGATGAGATGCCCCATTCGAGTGCTCCCGTGGCCTCCTGCGACTCACTGAGACTCAGCTGATACCCATGAGAATAGAGAACTGGATTTGTGGAAGCGATGACCCCCAATAGAAGGCCAGCGGAAAACCGCTGCCTGTCTCTGGCTTGCAGGCCACTGGCACGCCACATGTAAAGCAAGAATGCGAAAACAGCTATCACAAGAATGAACTTTGCGCCAACGGCTAGGCCCAGCAGGATTCCGGCAGTCATGAAGTTTTTTGCGCGCGTTAAAAGCAATGCCCAAGCAAAAAGGGCCATTGGAACAAAGTCCGTGGACCCTAGTCCAAAGACAATAAGCACAGGAACGGGTGAAAGAGCGTAGCCACCAATCAGGAAAGAGACCGTAGCATCGCGTCTTTGCAGTGACAGCATGAAAAGTGCAATGGCGTCGGCCGTCATAGCCATAATCAGAAAAGCGGCCCAGGATGACCCAATCAGCCACTCGCCTAAAGCGACCACTGGCGTAAGGGCAACCAGCAAAGTCCAACCGTAAGGAAACGCCTCAGGAGCTCCAGTATTGGACACCCAGTCTGTCCAAGGGTCTAACGAGGGGTTGGTTGCGAAATTAGAGACGAATGGCGCGTAATACTTCTGCCAAAGCACCGAGGGTTGGCCGACCGCTATAAAGAAGCAGATAATTCTGGTTCCGAACCAAAGCAGCCAGTGCGTACTAATCAGCGGTAAAGCCACCTTGTTCACAATTCGTTCCAAACGCTCGGGAGTTTTGTGCATACGGCTTCGATCTTTAGCCCAGAGTTTTTAACCTGCTGTGCCAAGACCGCCGCCTCGTGCTCTCTGTGTGCTCCGTGAAGCTCTGGTGAGACCAAGCAAATCTTGAGGCCGAGGGATTGAACCTGTTCAATTGCAGCCCGGTCAAAGGTCGGCTCACTGAAAAAATCCACCCAAACCCATTCGCAAAAACCCGATATTTTTCGAACGCTGTCTATGGACTCGTACTCCGACATGCGCGCGGCCTGGCGAAGATGTCCCTTGAGTCCGCGCTTGATTAGAAATGGCAATGATTGGTCCAAAAAGAAATAGTTGGAGATTCCGCGTTTATCAAGCAGCTCCTCTACGCGGTCTTCCAAGCCCTCTTCTTTGACGTTCAAAACAAGAAGCTGGTGTGCGTAGTCAGCCAGATAAGACTCGAAACGCTCACCTAAGACGTATGGGTCGTGCGCAAGGTAGAGACCGCTTTCGTCAGAACGAATGTCTAGTTCTACTCCAAATTCCTTTGGGGTGGCAGCAAGCGCCGCTGCGCTATTTACCCTGTGCTGGACGATCAGCATCTGGCCACCTCCTTTTTGCAAGACTAAGGCTGAAATTAATTGTCCTTCGAATGAATCGGATCCTTGCCGATTGCGAGGTGTTCCACTTGGAGTCCCCAGAGAATCTCGGACCATACTTGACTGGGAATCGGTACTCCTTCAAGCCTTTCCTGTTTGCAACGATTAGCGCAAACAGGTCGAGGCTAAAGTCATCCGGTCCCTCAAGAACTACATCCAAGATTTCCCTGGAAAACAAGGTGGGCTGTGCATTTATGTCCCTGAGCCGCTGCCGGAAAAGCAAAGATTCAAAAACGCTCATTCCGAAGGTGAATATTTGATCGGAAATTGGACGGCCAAACCTAGCGCCTTTTGAAATGAACAACTTTGATCGAGGCGGGAACCCTTCAATTGCCCTCACGGCGTCAAATGGATCGGTCTGCATATCTGCGTGTGTCCATCCGACAACTTCGCCAGTGGAGAATCGAAGCCCGTGTTTGATGCCATGACCGTAGCCAACATTCTTCTCGACTTGGACGAGTTTCAGTCTTTCGTTACCCGAAATCAATGTTTCAAGTTTTTTGTAGGTGTCGTCATTTGAGCCATTGTCTACAAAAATAATGTCCAGCTGTTCCGCGGCTCTAGTAGCTTCAATTGCCCGAGAAACTAGCACCTCAGCATTACCTGACTCGTTGTAGCAGGGAATGACGAGCGAAACAGTCCTAGTTGCCGATTTTTCGCTGCTCACACTAGTTCCACTCATTTGGACGATGCTTTGTGTGCGCTAACTCGGAGCGCACCTCTGCAATGTCATTTTTTGAAACGAACGGATCAAGGTCCAAGGAATAGGGGTGGCTTGGCCACCTATCGAAACATGACTGCCAATAGCGATAAGTCTCATATTCGTAAGGTGTGCCCAGACTGATACTTAGGGTGGGTTCAAAAGTCTTGACTTGAACCCCCTCTTGCTCTGCAATCAGAATTAGGGAATCCAAATAGAACTCCGAATTGACGCGTAGACCTGAAGCGATTAGGCGACGAGTGAGGCGATCGAACACCTCACGAGAAGAGAAGGTGAAGGCCCCGCTGACCATCTTTGGATTTTCAAAGTCGGGTGCACATTTGAACGCGGTTGCTATCGTTCCGCCAGTTTGGCCAATCCAAGCGAAGTTCTCTGGCCTCGCCTTGGAAAAAGGAGTTGGGCCGGTAACCCAGACCGCCAAGTAATCATCAGATTCCTGCTCAGTCATTTTTGCCAGTGCGCCACTTTCATCCAGGTACATATTGTCCGAAGGAACTATCGTTATCGATCCTTCTAACGCCTGGCTTGAGCTCTCGACTAACAGCATCGCAGAGCGGGCCTGTCCGTCGGTTAAGCTCTCAACCGCTACCAAGTGTCCAAGTTGATTTTCGCTAATGTATTCCGCCACCTCGGATGATTTGACAGCCAAAAAATGTGGCCGAGCGCTGGACACCTTGAGAGCTTGTTCCAGAATCGTTCTGCCCGAGATTTTCAGAAGTGACTTGTGAAGCCCATAACCAACTTGCTTAAATCTCGCACCCAGCCCTCCGGCAAGAACGCCCAGATACTCGATGCCTTTGACCAGGTCATCTCGGCGAGTTGAATTTGCCAGCTGCCTGAAAAGATCGCTCCAATAAAGGTATTCACCGAGATCCTGCGGTGTTCCCCACTGCATGAAGTGTTCAATTTCATACACGGCAACATTCAGTCCAGCTTGGGCCACCAGGTCTACAGCCGAGCTGACGTAGTACTCGCCTCCAACTGTGACCTGTTTTGAGATCTGCTCCTGGAAGAATTGCTGCATCAGATTTCCAGATTTGAAGTAATAGGTGCCAGAAGACGCGAATTCTTCAACCTTGTTTTCAGTAAAAGGCTGCTTTTCACGCATTTCGAGAAGGCGCCCCTCTGCCTCGCGAATGTAGGCGTAGTTTGTGGTCCCACCGCTGTGAGGGTGAAAGCCTCGGTATGCCGGCACAGCTGCGTCGACATCCTGCTCGCGAAGAAAATTGTCGAAGCCTTCGAAAGACCATCGACATGTGAAGTCCGCATAGTTCACTACAACTGGTTGCGATAGGTCTATGACGTGCAAAGCGCTCAACACCGCGTGCACCGGCCCGAGTTTGTGTGCGGCGATTGGCACAATTACACCTGTCGGGGAAAGTTTTTTGAGAATCTCAGCCATGCGAAATTTTGGTTCAGCCAAGTGGTCTTGGTTGCAGATGAAAACTACTCTCTTGACTCCTGGAAACATGTCCAGAACATGGCCCACAATTGGTTTTCCATCAACCTCAATTAAGGGCTTAGGAGTTTCGTAACCAGCTGCTCTGAAACGCTCCCCAAAGCCAGACATCGGAATAACTAACTGCACAATAAAACCTTACATTGCTTCTGATGTACCTCACCGGCCACAGTTCACATCAGTGGCATTGGAAGTCTCGTTCGGTAGGCTTTACCCATGCTTAGTAGGTTGGCCGGCTGGTCAAGTTTAGTTTTGGTTGGGTTGTACACATTTGCGATCAGCCTTCCGAAGGGTGGACGCTGGGATCTTTATCAAGCTCTTTACATGGCGGATACCGGTATCAGATATCCTGATTGGCAAAGTGGAGACTTCTCTCCTGCAACTCCTTACTTCCCTGGGGTCGCTATCGTTCTCCGTGCTTTGAGTTTTGCAGGCTCAATTCCTGAGATAGTCGCCCTCGCCCTCGCGGGTGCTTTAACCAGCATGGTGCTTTTGGCTCTCGCTCTGTATTCAAAACATTTGGGCAACTCAACCCCTCTTGGCGTGTTGGTGACTATTTACAGCGTCCTTGCTCTTGTTTTTTTCAACCCTTGGATCGGTTATTCAGGGGAGTGGAAGCCAGATTCCCTGGCCCTAATCTTTTTCGTTTTTGGGGTGATTCTAATCACGGGAAAAGACATCAAGATGCAGATATTCGCATGCCTCCCATTGTATTTTTCTCTAATAACCAAGCAACAAATTGTTGCTCCTTACTTATCGCTAGTTCTTTTACTTTTTATCTTTGCATTGCAGCGCAAGCAACAAGCTTGGTCAGGCTTGATTGTTGCAAGTCTCGCCGCTGTCTTCGCGGCCCTGACAATCTTAACTATTCCAGGTGCAGCTGAATTTACAATTTTTGCTCACGCAGGAAGGGGGTTTGAATTTGGTTTCGACCTCGGGTATGTTCGACCTCTTCTTGGGCTAATTCTCATAGCAATTTTGCTGAGGCATACGTTCGTAAAATCATCAGCCAACATCCCCCCTGCCCCTGCCTTGTCGGACTTAACTAGTCGATCCCAAATCGCTGTCCTCACAGGCTTGGCTTGGCTGGCCGCTGGGGTCTTCGGTGCGATTAACTTAGGGGGCAATGCGGGTAATCTCTCAGTTGGGGCTTTGTTGATGTTGCCAATAATACGGTGGCCTAATTGGAGTGAGAATTATCGAATTGTTGCCGTGCTTACGGCAGTTCCCGTGATTTTGACTGGAGTTCAACTCATCGAGTCCCCGTGGTTGGAATACCAAAGGCGACATGCAGAATATGCTTCGCTGGCAAGCACTTTGGCTCAGTTCAAACATTCAAAGATACTCATCACTCCGGATAGTTATTTGGTCGTTAGGTCAATAGGGTCAGATATACAGGACTTGGGAACTAGGGAGCACCTTTTGTATGGCGACCTGAGGACTCTTGCGATGGCGAGGCTAAGCGAATTCTTGTCGAAAATTAATCCTGACACGATTGTCTGCGTAGAAACTTGCGAGAAGTACTTTAGCCCTGACGATTTGAGAGTTGTTTCAAAGCGTTACGTGCAGAATGGACCCAAGTTAATGTCGAAGGCAGTGGAAAAGGATTCGCCCTAAGGGAAGGGCAAGCAGTAAGGCAAGAACGTTAACGCAAAAGTATCATAAACATCCATAGCAAGTAGGGCAAAAGGTCGCTGGTCAGCAGAAAAAGCTAAAAACTCTCGGACGTTGCTAAATTCTCCATTCCGATAAGCTGATTGACCTTAGCAAAGCCTCGAAATTATTCTGAAGTTCAGCGCAAGTGCCATCACAAGCAACTCGACCCCCGAATTGCCGACGGGCCAACCAGCACCTTTGACGTATCAGTTCAGGGCCGATTTCTAACCTAATGATAGAGTTCCAAACTGAGTTGAAGTAAGCTCGCCCGCTTTCTCTCACCACTTTGTGGTTTTGGGCGCGCTCACTCACCACATCGTCTATAGGAAGCGAGGAAAGCTAGATGGAATCGGAGACCTTGACCAGATCCATAAGAACCCTCAAGAGGAACAGACTAAGAAGCTAATCTCGTTAATTCCAGACCCAGCAGAACAGAAGCTAAGAGAACTTGCAAGATGTGACTAAGCATTCCCCTGGACTACATTTTGAAATTGAGTAGTTTCTGTATATCCCAACCTCGAAACCGAGACAGTCGATTTGCGGATTAGAGTGTAAGGATGCCTAATTTAGATAAGGTCATTCTTGGAACCGCACAACTCACTCGAAAGTACGGCGCCGAACGCTTGAATACAGGGCAACCATCCTTCACAAATCCGAGCATCGTCTTAGATCGGTCATTTGAACTTGGGATCACAAGTCTAGACACAGCGCCTGTTTATGGTGATGCTGAACTTGCCATTTCGAACCATTGCAATTTGAACTCGATTGCAATTCAAACAAAGTGGTCCTTTGGCAACGAGCCCGCAATTGTTCAATTGGAATCCAGCATGCGAAGGTTGAATTCCCCCTCGATTTGGAGTTACCTCCTTCATACTTCTGTCCTCCATGCCGGGAACGGGTTAGTTGAGGAGTTGAGGACGCTGGAGAGTGCGCTTTATGACGGGCGGTTGGAAAAGTTTGGATTTAGCGTTTACAGCTTGGATGAGTTGGACGCGATCTTAGAGCTGGGACTTAAAAATGGAGTCATCCAGCTCCCTTTCAACCCACTAATGAAGGGACTTTTGGAGTCTAGGCAAGTTGAACAGCTCGTGGATTTGGGGTTCGAAATTCAAGTTAGAAGTGTATTTATGCAGGGAATGCTTACCGCCAAATCCAAATTGAGGAACTCCCATAATTTGCCTTCAATTGAACTGGCCAGGTTAGCCGTCAATGCCTTGTCGTTAGATCTAGAAGTTTCGGCAAATGCTCTTCTTGTTGACTACGCTGCAAGATCTAAGCATTCGCCCCACGTCGTAGTAGGGGTGAGTAGTCACGCCGAGCTAGATTTGCTAGTCCCGGTCATGCCGATTGCGGATGCAGATGTCGTGATGGAGCTTGACAGGGCTCTAGCAAAAATAGAGCTATCCGAATATGAGGCAAATCCGACGAACTGGTCTACTTCTCGGAATTGAAAAATTCCAAGGTAGCTCTAAGCGCTTCAGCTTGCCCCTGTCTCTCGCTTGGGGACCATAAGTTAGTTTTGAATTGACAGATACGTTTTTGCAGCCACTCCGCGTTTGGGCACAGTCCTCGAGAGTACCTACCTAAATTATCGTTGGAAATAAATTTCTCACGACCCAGCAAGGTCCGTTCAGTGAACATCGGCTCCAGGTATGTAAGCTTCCAGGCCGCATAGAATGGAGAACCACCTAGTTCCAAGAATTTTCTCCGGAAATCTTCCCATGTTACAGTTTCCAGATTCAGGGCGCCTGTCCAGGTCCAATACGAGTTTGTATGGCTAGGGGGAGTGAATTGAGGGGTCAGAATGTGCTCAAAACCTTCCACGGCGTTATTGTATTCCTTGGCAGCCTCAACACGAGCGCTAACCAATTCATCGATTCTCTCAAGCTGGGCTAGAGCCACAGCTGCAGGTAGTTCTCCGAGGCGATAATTCCAACCCATAGAGACATGGCGAGAGTAGTCCGGGTGTTGAATGTCGTTTTTTGAAATTTTCGGAGCCGAGGCGCTGACGCCTGCATAGCCGAGTGACTGTATTCTACGAATTTTGTCAGCCAAATTCTCATCATCACAAATAATCATGCCACCTTCGCCCGAGGTGAGGTGTTTGGAGCTCTGAAAACTGTAACTCGCAGCGTCTCCAAAGGTCCCAACTTTTCTACCGTCAATTTCCGACAAGTAGCACTCTGCATTGTCTTCAAGCAAAAACAGGCCGTTCTCATCGCAAATCTTGCGAATTTCAACCAAGTTCGGGGCAAGCCCGTAGAGAGAAACGGTAATCACAGCCTTCGTTCTTGGGGTAATGTTGGACTTTATCGACTCAGCAGAAATTTGAAATGTGGCCCTGTCCACATCGGCAAATATCGGTGTTGCATTAGCTTGTAGTACCGCAAACGTTGTCGAAGACATGGTCAAAGGCGGGACAATAACTTCGTCGCCAGGACCTACCCCAGCTGCCTCAAGAGCTGCATGCATTGTCGCTGTTCCATTTGAGAAGCTAATGGCAAAGTTTGAGTCGAAAACCTCGGCAAATTTCGCTTCCAGCTTTTTGGTCATTCTTGACCCACTCGAGCTTCGAAAGTCGCTGCTCAAAACTTCGAGTAAGTATTTTTCCTCGTTGCCATTGACCCTAAAGCTCAACAGTCTCCTCCTTGGAGTTTTTCTTGCTCAACTCTAAGCCTTCATTTCTTTGAGCAACCCCAAGATTGAGAGCAATTAGAGATGGACTCGCAAGAAGTAAATCACGTAAATCTGCGGTCTGATGCATAATTCCCTGGGGTATGGTGTTCAGAACTTGGCGGGTGAAGTCCATATCGGCTGGGTGGTCAACTGTCAGACGACATTCTGGCCAAATTTCCTTCAACTCGAAACCCCCAATCCTAAACTTCTGCTTGCTTCTATTGCGTATCCACTGAGTGACATGCTCTCTCTCATAAGCTTTACCAGCTTGGTTGAAAGATGCCTGAAGTGCTTTAAACGAAATCACTTCTATGTCTAACCCTTCCGGCAAAGACGGGTCAAAGTTATTCGCCAAATAGTCCAATTTTCGCGCTTCGAACACTTTGATCATCTCGTCGATAGCTAGAGGATCCTTAAATGGGTCATCAGCGGTTATACGAACTATCACGTCTGCCGAATTGAGGCTCGCGGCATGAAAGTACCTCGCCAGGACGTCATCCTGGCTGCCCCTATAAACGGAAACTCCAAGCTCAGTTGCGACGGCTTCAATAGCGTCGTCTTCCATGTTCGTCGTTGTAGCGATAACAATTTGATGTACTTCGCGACACAGCTTGAGCCTCGCGATTACCGCTTCCAATAGTGTTTCTTCACCTGGGCCAATTCGGGCCAAAGATTTCCCTGGAAGCCTGCTTGAACCTTGCCTAGCCTGTACGATTGCAAGCACCCGAGGGATTTCACTCATCAGATCACTTTCTGCCGCTAACATTTGAAGGTGCGAATTTTGGTTCTTGGAGCTGGCGGCCTTCTCGGGTCGACAGTTGTTCCTGAACTTACTTCGCGGGGTTTCCAAGTTACCACTATGAGTAAGGGAAACGGATTAGCAGGCCTCCAAGCAGACCCATTTGACCATCAGCAGCTTTGGCAGGCTATTCATGCTTCAAGGTGCGAGGTGGTCCTCAACATGGTCGCGTTGACGAGTGTAGAAGAATGTGAGCTTGACCCCCAGCGAGCGATCAAAATCAATTCCCATCTGGCTGCGAACTTTTCGTCGTTTCGAAGCAACTTTCCAAATGCGTCAGTTCGCTGGGTCGAAATTTCTACAGACCACTTATACACGAATCCCGGACCGTCAAATGAGTCTGATGTTTCTGCAGTCAACATTTACGCCGCTACCAAGTGGCTCTCAGAACTCTATCTTGACAAAAAAGTGGACCTGATCCTGCGAACAAACTTTGTCGGTCGCTCTAAGGTTTCGCACCGCGAAAGCCTGACGGATTGGATTGTGAAGAATTCCAAGCTAGGTGACACGCACGTGGAAGTCCTGAATGATGTTTACTTCAGCCCAGTCTCGATTGCCAGGCTGGCTCGTTACATCAGCTCCGCTATAGAGGTCGGGCTTTTTGGCTTGTATAACGTCGGCTGCAAGGGGTCAATGTCGAAGGCTGATTTTGATTTTGCTTTCGCGGAAAGACTAGGACTTGATACCGGCTTTATGCATCCAATTCGTCTTGAAGACGCTAAGTTTCTCCAGGCCCCGAGGCCAACAGACATGGGCATGAATTCGAGCCGCTTTTATCAGGCTCTGGACTTAGACGCTCCTGACATACTTGAGATAGTTCAAGAGGTGGCCGATGAGTACCGCCTCTAGCAACTCTTAAAGTTAGGAAATAGTTAATTGATTCGAAGCATAAACGAGATTCTCTCAGAGCCTAGCAGCCGACCTTATTTCATTGCTGACATTGCCGCGAACCACGATGGTGAATTATCGAGAGCCATCGATCTCATCAGACGTGCCGCTGATGCGGGTGCTGATGCGGCCAAGTTTCAACATTTCACGGCAGCTGGCCTAGTCTCTGATTTCGGCTTTAAGTCCCTTGGGAGGCAGCAAAGCCATCAAGCGTCGTGGACGAAATCGGTCTTTGAGGTATACGAAGACGCTGCGATTAATCAGGAATGGACGCAAACTCTTGCAGAAGCGTCTAAGGAGGCCGGCATCAGATTCATGTCCACTCCCTATTCAATCGAATTGGCGAACCTGATCGACCCATTCGTCGAAGCATACAAAATAGGTTCGGGAGACCTTAACTATCACGAGCTTCTGGCCCACATTGCGTCTTCAGGCAAACCTTGGATTCTTGCCACCGGGGCTTCGACTTTAGAGGAGGTTGCGGCGAGCATCAACGTGTTATCAACAAACGCGGCGGGTGTGATTATGCAGTGCAATACAAATTACACCGCAGATGATTCAAATTTCAGGTACATAAATTTGAATGTCCTGTCGACCTACTCAAGGCTTTTCCCCGATCTAGTGTTAGGTCTAAGTGATCACACATTGGGACATTCGACAGTTCTAGGCGCGCAAGCGCTTGGCGCAAGAGTTTTCGAGAAGCACTTCACTGACGACAACCACAGAAATGGCCCTGACCACAAATTTTCCATGAATCCAGAGACATGGAAGGCAATGGTGCAAGCGTCTTTGGAACTGCACGAATCATTAGGAGATGGCATAAAGCGAGTAGAGGAGAATGAGATCGAGACTGTCGTGCTTCAGCGCCGTTCGATTCGTGCCTCAACTTCGCTAATGGCTGGCCAGGTTCTCACCCGGGAGATGATAGAGGTCTTGCGCCCAGCACCTAAAGGTTCTATAGGTCCACAGGATCTGGAATTGGTTATCGGCAAGAAGCTGCTTGTTCCCAAGCAGCTAGGGGAGAACATTATATGGGACGATCTAGCGCTTTAGTAGTCATCCCGGCTTTCAATGAGGAATTAAACCTCCCGAAGGTGCTTGCGAAACTCAGAGGTCTCGACTGCCTCGTCGTGGACGATGGTTCCGAGGATCGAACCGCGGATACCGCCGAACTCTGCGGAAGTTTCGTCATGCGTCTAGGGCAAAATCAGGGCTATGACTCTGCTTTAGCTGCAGGAATCTCTTGGGCGATTGCTAATTCCTATGAATTTGCCGTCACATGCGATGCCGATGGCCAGCATTCGGACCTTGATGTGCGTTCTGCAATTGCCATGCTCTCTCAGGGCGCCGATCTTGCCGTAGGCTCGCGTCCAGGCAGAAAAAGATTTGCAGAACGAGTGTTCGCCCTGTACGCAAGAAAATTGCATGGAATCGTCGACCCCATGTGCGGTCTCAAGGGCTATCGTCTCAGCTGTATTTCCTGCGACATCTCAACTACCTTGAAGGGCACTATCGGAAGCGGACTGGCATTTGCTTTCTCTCGTTCCCAGCGTCTGATTGTGAATTTTGCAATTGAGGGCCTTCCGAGAATTTCAGGAAAGTCTAAATTTGGAAAAACGGTCACTGCCAATATTTCTATCGTGAAGGGTCTATGGCGAGTAGTCTCAAGTAAGAGCTATTTGGAGAGGTTCAATTCTTGATTCCCATCAGATCAACTGCCTTAGCAAAGTCTGGAACTTTGTGCTGAAGTTCAGAAAAGTTACCCTCCGCAGCGACTCGACCACTGTCCAGGTAAATGATTTTGTCTGAATTCATAACTGTTGAAAGTCTGTGAGCGATTAAAACGATAGTCATCCTGCCCCGCAAACTGTCGAGTACTTTAGAAATTTGCGCTTCCGTCTCCGCGTCCAAAGCGCTGGTTGCCTCGTCTAAGAACAAGATCCCTGGATCGCGGTATAGCGCGCGAGCAATACCCAAGCGCTGAATTTCCCCGCCGGAAAGTTGCCCGGAATCTGGCTCAATCCGCATCGCAAGAGCAGGTGAACTGGTAAAGGACTGCAGCCCAGCTAACCGCAGAGAATCGGCGACCTTCTCCAGGTCAGTTTGTGAGCCAATAGCGAGGGACACATTTTCTGCCAAAGACCCAGAAATGAGGTGCGGGCGCTGCGGAACGATGCCGATTACGCCTTGACCATACTCCAACAAGAGTCTTGGGTCTTGTCCATCAATGAGCACAGTTCCAGAATTTGGGAACCTGAAGCCTGTGGCAATTTCAAAGCAGGTTGTTTTGCCGGCACCGGAAGGCCCTACGATTGCAACCTTGCTGCCTGGCTCTATCTCAAAACTTATTTCCTGAATTGCCGGAGCGTTTTCGACAAAACCGAAAGTCACATTTGAGAGTTTTAGCCCGAGTGGCTTGTCTTTAGGTGTCTCAAAGTTCTTCAGCCCATCAGTCTCGAAACGACTGGCGATCACCTTGAGTCTGTCAAGCGCTGGCTGCCCTCGGTTAGATCCGTCGATCATGGAGTTTAAAGCAGATTGAAGAGGTAGCAAAGATGCAACCAGACGCAGTCCACCAGCCATGAAAACACCAATCGTTACAGCTTGGGATGGAAGATCGCTAAAAACAACGATTCCCGCCAGAAACGCGAAGATACCTAAAATCAAAGAAGTCTCGATGACATATCTTGGAAGACTCGACAGGGTGTAAATCACCGCAGAGCTTGACGACCATTGGGCTCGCCCTTTTGTGAACTTGTCAATCCACAAATTTGTAACACCGGAGGACCTGGCTTCTCTGCGAATCCCAAAGAGGTCGCGACTTGACTCCAATGCGATTTCAGAGCCTTGGAGTTGATTTAGGCCATTTCGTTTAATGCGTTGCGTGACGACTTTGCTCAGGGCAAGTAGGACAGAGCAGAGATAGACAAACATAGCCAAGGTGGCCACTGGATTGATCAAGGCGAACGAAGCGACCATTGCAATAAGCAAAGAGCTCTCAGCTATCAATGAGATTCGGGCATTGATGAAGGCGGATATTGCAGTGGTTGAGTGTGTGGCGATATTCTGAAATTCACTAAGACTGTCCCCGAAACCACGTTGCCCTTCACTGCCACCCGAGAAGTAGTCAGCCGCAAGTTTCCGTGACAGGTCGACTTCCAGCGTTGCTACAAAAAGAGAGGTTCTTAGGTTCAGCCAAATTGAAAACCCTGATTTTAGAATAAAGGTTGCAGCAATTACTAGGGCTATGAAGACAGCCTGAAGTTCTGTGATGACCCATGTTCCGACTATCGGAAGATTCAGGGGGGCGACGGAGCCACCACCAGATGCAAAGGCTCCAAATGATGTCGCCAGCAAGGCGATTCCTGCCAGGCCAACTATGTCTAGGAGGTTTGCCAAGATTCGCGCCCCTGCAAAAAAGTAGATCTTTCTAGCAGTTGCCCTTGGCAAAACAGTGCTCAAGGCCCGCAGTGACATCGCATTTAATTTGCTCATTGAGACAAGCCTAAGGTTTACCAAAGCCAGACATTAGTGTTTGGTTCAGGTTTGTCAGGATTCATTGGCTCGGTAGAGTTAGGTATCGTCGAATTAGGGGAGATTATTGTGCGTCTCGCAGTAGTTATTCCGTCATACCGAGTGACCTCTCACATTCTGGACGTTCTAGCTGGAATCGGTCCGCAGGTCGAACGCATCTATGTAGTAGACGATGCCTGCCCAGATGGATCTGGCGAATTGGTTAGCTCGAAATGCAAGGATAAGCGCGTCGCAGTTATTCGACATGAATTCAACCAAGGAGTTGGTGGAGCAGTAATCACCGGATACCGGGCCGCTCTCGCCGACGATATGGATGTTGTTGTCAAGGTTGACGGCGATGGCCAAATGGACCCTCGACTGATTGAGACAATCGCCCGCCCTGTTCTCAATGGCGAAGCTGACTATGCAAAGGGAAATCGTTTCGACAGTCTTGAAAATCTCTTTGCTATGCCGAAAATTCGAATCTTCGGAAATGCCGTTCTTTCACTTTGGTCCAAAGTATCCTCGGGTTATTGGTCAATTACCGATCCAACCAACGGTTTCACGGCCATTCACCGAAAAGCTCTGAGCGCCATTCACTTGGACAAGCTTCGCAAGACCTATTTCTTCGAATCGGATCTGCTTTTCAGGCTCAGCATCACTAATGCTGTTGTTGTTGACGTGCCTATGGCGGCCGTATACGCAGACGAGAAGAGTAACCTCAAGATCCGCAAGGTTTTGGTCGAATTCCCATGGCGCCACACTGTAAACCTTTGGAAGCGCATTTTTTACAAGTACTACCTTCGCGAGTGGTCGGTTGCAAGTTTCGAATTGCCATTCGGGGTCGGATTCACCATATTTGGTGCATGGTTTGGAATTTCTAGGTATTTAGAGGCATCTGAGGCGGGTCGCGCTACCACAGCCGGTCAGGTGACTCTCTCCGCGGTTGCCCTGATTCTTGGGGTTCAGCTGCTACTTTCATTCTTGTCTTATGACGTTCAATCGGAACCAAGAGTTCCAAGACAAAAGAGATAATCGAGGATTGGCTTGAAGAACCTAGTTTCCGCCATTAAAGACTGGAAAAACCTGGCGTTTGCGGGCTCGATGCTTGCTGTTGCCGCCTGGGTTTACTCAAGAGTCGCGAAGGTCAATCCGGCTATTTTGGGTGACGAATACCTTTACTCAATCAATGCTCGCAAAGCTGCTCCTTGGGATCCATCCCCAGCGGGCGACTTCTCGAACTATCTCTTTAACTTGGTTTACTCCTCGACCAACCTTTGTGGTGATGAGTTTTACACCTGTGGCAAGTTACTCAACCTCGTCTTTTTTGTCGGTTTCCTCACGGTTATCTTCATCGTTGCAAAGCGATACATGAACTACTGGATTGCCTTCGCATTCACTGTTTTGGCTGGGCTATCTCCGCTGAGCGTCTACACCTCAATGTTCTTGCCAGAGTCCATGTATTTCTTCTTTCTAAGCTTGGTTTTCGCCGCAGTCTTGAAGTCGGCCGACAGCTACGCATGGACAGATTGGGCGGTGGTTGGAGCTTTGATCGGTATTACATCGCTAGTAAAGCCACACGCCTGGCTGTCAGCCATCGCAATCGGTATCTTCTTGGTTGTTTTGGGCTTGACAAATGCAAAGCATCGTTTCGGCCCCTTGCTAAAGGCAATCGGTGCAATTTCAGTCGGCGCGATTCTTGGCCGCATTGTGATTGGCTTCCTGGTTGCTGGGCCAAAAGCTCTGGGCTTCTTCGGTCAATACCTAAACTCTGGAACGGTTGCGGAATTGACAAAGGGCTCAGGAACCGCGTCCGAAGTGGCCACTTCTCCTGTTGGGACTAGTCCAATAAATGGAGTGATCTCGCTCTTCGGCATTCAATTGAACATTCACATGTTGACTATTTCTGCCCTCATGGGTGTCGCGATTTTGGGTGTGACGGTGGGCGTGATTGAGCTGGTCAAGACCCGCGAGCTAACCAAGGTCACCGCCCTGTCACTTCAGGCTTTTATTTGGCTATTCAGCCTGGTTATTGAAATTGTCATGTTCACCGGCTGGATTACCGGATCTGGTGACGACCACACCACCCGTGTTCTTGAGCGCTATTACGACTTCTTGTTTGTGATAGTGCCGATGGCAGGCCTTGCCGCTCTGACCTCCAAGTTCATGGCGGACACCAAGATCTGGGTCAGAGCTCCTCTCGCAGTAGTTATGTTGATTCTTATAACTCCTGCATTCTCAGGATTCTTTGGAACTTTGACTATTCAGATTGCTGACGCACCAAACCTTGCTGGTTTGGTTGTGAACCAGGACGTATTCAATGCGGCAGCATTATTTAGTTTCGCTTCGCTGATTGTTTTTGCCTTCTTCCCTAAGTACACCCCGCTGGTTTTGATTGGCCTTCTGCCGGTTACAATGATCGGCACTGGTTATCAAATCCAAGATCAGTACCAAGGGTTCCGTGGTGAGTTAAACGCGCAAGACAGAGCTGGGCAGTATCTGCGGGCGAATCTCACCCCTGATCAGATTGACTCCACCTGGATTGTGGCCACATCTCGTTTTGAAGCTACCAACGTTGCCATCTGGGCAGACTCAGCGGCTGTCAAATATGACCTATTCGGTGCGACTTCAGTGTTGGACGCATCCCTAGTTCCAGAGGGAACAACTTACATTCTCGTGACTGGTGACCTCACTTATTCCGGTCCAGTTCTTGAAACCATTCCCGGTGAGGGTTACACGCTTCATCGCATAAAGTAAGTAGGGCTTTTGAGAATTCTCTTTCTGCACGAAGTCAACTACCTCGAAAAACCCATTTTCGAGATGCATGAGTTTCCAGAGCATCTGGCAGCCTTGGGGCACGAAGTTGGCTTTGTTCAGTTTCCGGAGGGATTGTCATTCTCTGAGGTAAGAGCACTTGGCTGGAAGGCGAAGGTTCCAGGTCGCGTGTTGCCGAGCCAAAACCTAACTCTTTACACGCCGCAAAACGCTGCTGGCAACTTGCTGGGGCGCTTGAAGACAGCCCTGTCGTTCAAGAGAAGTTTTACTGCGGTGATTAAAGACTTTAGGCCTGATGCGGTTGTTTGCTTCTCTGTGCCAACTTCAGGTTGGCAAGCTCTTAAAGTCTGTTCGAGACTGGGAATTCCTTTTGTTTTTCGTGCATTGGATGTTTCGCACCTGATTCGAAAAAGCGTTTTCTCACGATTAATCCTTGCTTCGGAGAAATTCATTTACCGAAATGCCTCGGCGGTCTCAGCTAACAATCCAGCGATGGCTGAATACTGCAAAAGCCTCGGTGCCAATTCAACAAAAACTTCTGTAGATCTGCCACCGATTGATCTTTCTCATTTTGCCTCTGGCAAGTCGCAGCGAAACCAGATCCGATCCAGGCTTGGAATCGCAGTCGAATCCAAGGTGATTCTCTACATGGGGAGCTTTTTCTATTTCTCTGGGCTTCCCCAACTGGTCGATGAGTTTTCAAGATCCGCACAACAGAACACTGTTTTACTGCTGATCGGGGGCGGAGAGCAAGATCAAGAGCTCCGCCAACAGGTGACAGCCCTGGGGCTCCAAAACAGAGTTTTGTTTACTGGCTTTGTCGGCTTCAATGAGTTGCCCGGGTACCTAGCAGTAGCAGATGTTGCTGTGAACCCAATGCAGTCTTCGCTGGTTTCAAATGCTGCCTTTCCAAACAAGGTGATTCAGTACCTAGCCACTGGCTTAGCCGTTGCAACTACGAGGTTGAGGGGACTGGAGCTAACTTTTGGTGAAGTTGCGGGGATACGGTATTCAGAAACACCTGAGCAGGTTATGCGTGACGCTCTGCAAATGGCATCAAACCCTGATCTAAATGTCCTGGGTAAGGGAAACCAGATACTTTTAGCGGAAAAGTTTTCTAGGATTCAGGCCATAAAGGCATTCGAGACAAGACTGCGAAAGTTGGTTGAGCACTATGGCTAAGGTACTAGTCCTTGGTTCTACTGGAATGCTGGGTTCGGCGGTCGTGGAAGCGCTAAAACATTCAAGATTTGAACTTCTTACTGCATCAAGAACGTCAGGCATTCGATTCGATGCCGAAAGCCTCGACGTCGCAAATCTTTTCAAGTCCGCGAGTCTTGAGCCGGGGGATTACGTAATCAATTGCGTAGGGCTGACCAAATCTCGAATTGACGAATCGTCACCTGCGAGTAGAGCGAGCGCTAACCGCTTGAACGTCAGCTTTCCCGCAGAGCTTGCGAGAGTCGCCTTTGATTCAGGCGTAAGGGTCATTCAAGTGGCAACAGACTGCGTGTACAGCGGGCTTGTTGGCGGTTATAGGGAATCTGCGCCACATGATGCGGCGGATGTCTATGGCAAGACTAAAAGTATTGGAGAAATAGCGTCAGCTAGCGTTATGCACCTTCGCTGCTCGCTAATCGGTCCTGAACTTGGGAGAAACTCTCTTTTCTTCGAGTGGGTGCGCCAACAGCCACAGGGGGCTGAGATATCCGGTTACACGGATCATCAATGGAATGGCTTGTCCTCGAAGGCATTTGGGAAGATTGTTCTCGGAATTGTCTCAAATAATCTATTTAGGCCGGGTGTTCACCACTTAGTACCAGCGGATCAGGTCAGCAAGGACCAATTGGTGCGCATGGTGCTCGAGGCTCTCGGGCGCGTGGATGTGACGGTTACTGCCACCACTACATTGACGGCAGTCGATCGCACCCTAAGCACGGAAAATCAAGATTTCAACAAGTCCTTGTTTGCGGCAGCGGGGTATTCAGCTCTTCCGACAATCAGGCAGATGGTCGACGAAATCTGCGCAGACCTGCCAAACTAGTGCAGTTAGAGGTGACAAATGGTTCGTAAAGTCAAAGGCTCCACGGTCGTCATTACCGGCGGTACCGGTTCATTTGGTTCGACGATGGCGAAGTATCTGCTATCCAAGGATATTGGTGAGATCCGAATCTTTAGCCGAGACGAGGCTAAGCAGGATGCAATGCGCCACGCAATGGGCGACGCTCGGGTTAGATTCTTTATTGGAGACACTAGAGATGCTGAGTCAGTCGAGCGTGTGGTTCGCGGCTCTGACCTAATTTTCCATGCAGCCGCCCTAAAGCAAGTCCCTTCCGCAGAGTTTTTTCCATTGGAAGCTGTCAAGACAAACATCAACGGCTCTGCCAATATTCTTCGTTCTGCTGTTGAGAATGACGTCAAAGGCGTTGTGTGCCTAAGCACCGATAAAGCTGTCTACCCAATCAACGCCATGGGCATGTCTAAAGCTTTGATGGAAAAGACCGCACAAGCATTTGCTCGTGATTACCAGGACTCCAACACAACTATTTCCGTTACGCGTTACGGAAATGTCATGTATTCGCGCGGATCAGTAATCCCACTTTTCATATCTCAAATTAAAGCTGGAAAGCCGATCACAGTTACCGACCCGACTATGACCAGGTTCTTAATGTCTCTCGCTGAGTCGGTTGACCTAGTCGAATACGCATTCGAGCATGCAACGACTGGCGACCTCTTTGTTCGAAAGGCTCCTGCATCCACTATCGAGGATTTAGCGCTAGCGTTGATTGAAATGTTTGGTGGATCCAAGGATCAGATCCAAAACATAGGCTTCCGTCACGGTGAGAAGCTATACGAGTCGCTTCTTAGCACAGAGGAGAGGGTAAAGGCAGAGGACCTTGGGGGATACTTCCGAGTCCCGTTAGATGCCAGGGACCTGAATTACTCTGTCTACTTTGAAGAAGGGGAATCAAGATCCGAGAGCTTAGATGCTTACACTTCACACAATACCAATCGGCTGAACGTTGAAGGCGTAAAGAAGCTTTTGCTAACCATCCCTGAGGTGAGGTTGGAGCTAGGGTTGTGAGAAAGCTCAAAGTCGTCACGATAGTTGGCACCAGGCCAGAAATCATCAGGCTCTCAAGACTGATTCCAAAATTGGATCAGTTCACCGACCACGTTTTAGTCCACACCGGTCAGAATTACGACCCAAAACTTAACGACGTCTTCTTTGAAGATCTGCAACTTCGGCAACCCGACTACTTTTTGAATGTCGAGGCTAGCTCCATGGGAACAGTCATGGGTGAGACTCTGCGGAAGGCCGAAAAAGTGTTTCTTGATGTCAAGCCAGACGCCGTAATGATTTTGGGTGATACAAACTCGGCAATCGCTGCCGTGGTTGCAGAGCGCATGCAGATTCCCGTTTATCACATGGAAGCCGGCAACCGTTCCTTTGATAACAATGTTCCGGAAGAGCTGAACAGGCGAATGGTTGATCACGTATCAACATTCAATCTTCCTTACAACGACTATTCGATGAGAAATCTCCTAGCAGAGGGTATTCACCCAAGATTTATCCACAAGACCGGATCTCCAATGCTGGAAATCTTTACTCACTATAAGAGCCGTATAGAGTCCAGCTCGATTTTGAACGACTTGAAGCTGACTCCGAAGGGATATTTCTTAGTTAGTATCCACCGTCAAGAAAATGTGGATTTCCCGAATCGACTAGAGCAGGTTTTGAAAGCACTTGCTGCGATCCGTGATGAGTGGAACCTACCAATCATGGTCTCCACCCATCCTCGCACCCGAAAGAGACTGGAAGAACTGCCGAACGCTGACATTGAAGGCATCACCTTCCATGAACCCTTTGGCTATCTGGACTACAACCAACTGCAGCTGAATGCCAAGTGTGTCATTTCTGATTCCGGGACAATAAGCGAAGAGTCGTCGATAATGAATTTCCCAGCTGTCACGTTGCGTGATTCTATGGAGCGCCCTGAGGGGCTTGAGGCGGGCACTCTCAGCATCTCTTCTCTGCAATCTAGTCAGCTACTTAATCAAATCGAACTTGCTCAAGTCTCGAGAAGCCCAGGCCGTCTTCCAGAGGGTTATGAGCAAAGTCGGTTTTCCGATAACGTGCTCAACTTCTTATTGTCAACTTGCGAGCTGGCGGTCACCTGGCGAGGCCTACACTCGAAGACTGAGAAATCGAAGATCTAAAGAGTAGCCAAATGGCGAACAACTCTAAGCCTTTTTTGGTTCACCTTGGCATTGAGGGCTCGGTACCCGACTGCAACTCACGTGAGAATAGAAATTTGTTCCTCAGTTGGAAAGCTTTTCGGGAGCACACTTCAGACGGCCCTGCATGCGCATGTAAATATCTGTCCTTGGGTGACAGAAATTCGGACTGGTGGAAAGCGACCGCAGTTAAGCGTCTTGAGCTATACAAGATCGCGATTAGTCTCGCACGGCCGATTCTGGAAGAAGCTCGCGGTTGCACGATAGACCTAAATCAAACTCAGGCATTGGTCGGGCACCTATGCACAGCGCTGGCTGGCAGGCTGGCTCGGACTCTGGTCCAAATCGACAAAGTAGAAGGTGCAATAGTTCTCGCAGCCTGTCCAGATAGGTACGTCTTCAAGGCACCTCGAAATAGCTTTGAGAGTTACAAACTCCTAGTTCAGTCTCAATTTTCAAACTACATAGATGCCTCATTGATTCTGATGAAATCGTCGGCTGAGTTTCAAATCGACCTCAAGATTTCGGAGCCGCAGGAAAAGTCTCAGGAGTCAGGTTTAGTTAAGCGCCTGTACGTTCTAATTGCGCAGCTGTTGTCAACGCTAACCCGCAAATCTAGTCATTTGATCATCGGCTCATACCTAGGTAGAAAGCGAGAAGCGCTTCTCTCTTTGATGCTGGGGCAAATTCCATTGCTAACTGAGTTAAGGCAAGAGAGGGCCTATGTCTCATATAACCCATTGCCTCATGGCGAGTTTTATGCTCAATCGGTTGAGGATCTTGTTAGGGAGAGCCTGAAGCTACTCCTTCCAGTGAGTCTCCTTCAGAACGAAAATTCAGAGAAGAGATATTTAATTGGCATGGGCTGGCCCCAGTCTCCAAGAACTGTTTTTACTTCCAATAACTTTGATACTGATGACGATTTTAAGAATTATCTTTCTTGCCATTGGAACGCTGTCCGGTACGTTGTTGGCCAGCATGGTAACAATTACGGAACCTCGGAGAACTCCCATTTTTACCCAGAGACTTGGCTTTCTGACTCCTTCCTAACTTGGGGTTGGAGCGCCGGTAGAAACTCCATTGCCCTGGGGGTTTTGAAGCCAATTAAGGCCCTATCATCCAAGAGAATCAGGACTGGGTTTCTCGTGATTCTTCGGGATGCAAACTGGTTGCAGGTCGAGTCTGACGTCGATCTGACTAATGAGGATTACTTTGGAAAGATATCCAATTTGGTCTCATCACTTGTTGACGCCGGCTGTAGGGTATTGGTCAGACCTCATCCGGCAACTCCCGAGTGGGCCTTAGACCATATTCGTCAGAACTGCAATAACAGTAATCTGCTGAGCTTTTCTCCCAACGGTGTGGCTCTGGCAACTCAGCAGAAAAATTGGTTCCCAGTCTTTTGTTACGACTCGACTGGCATGCTAGAGCTCGCTTCTGTAGGAGGTGAATTTTGCGCCTATGTCCCCGACGGACTCGACGGAATTCGTCGACAATTTCGACATGTTTATAAGCACTTGGAGGATTCGAAACTCATAAGTGTGCGGCCAGACATTGCGCTGAATGCCTTGCTTGAGATTCGAGACTCCAATTACTCACTATCACCAGATCAGAGGGCGAGCGTTGCCTTTTTCGCTTCTGAATTGGCAACTCAAAACAAGAGTCTGATTGGAAATCTTGCAAAGATTTTGGATATTGGCGGGCAACACAGTGGCTCAGCTCACTTAGACCGGAGCCAGACAAGGTGGCCTAGCCTTGAGTAATTCGACCTTGGTTGTCGGCTCGTCTGGATTCATAGGTTCCAACATTTTCAGAGCTTTAAATGAGTCGAAGAATCCAGTCATTGGTGCTGCCAGAAAACCTAAGCATGAAAACCAAAGACCACTCTTGCTCGAAGACCGCGCTTGGTTGCGTCAATTGCTACTTGAACGCGATTACAGCAATGTAATTTTTGCGCTAGGAGGTGCTTCCGGTTCTGGCGACAAGCACATGAACCAAGATGTTTGGCAAGCATTTAAAATGGGAATCGTCACAGCCCAGGATTTGCTGTCATATTGCTCGAAGGTAATTTATCTCGGTTCGGCTGCTGAGTACGGCAGGGCAACCTCACCTTTTATTGAAAGCTCCCCACTCTCGCCTGTTGATGACTACGGATTAGCCAAAGTTGTAGAGACCTCATTTATGTCATCGGTTTCGGAGAAGTCTTTCGCCCTAACGGTTGTAAGACCCTCGTCTGTGTACGGCCCTAAACAGACCGGATCCATGTTCATACCCTCTGCTCTTCGAGCAGCTGCAATCGGATACAGTTTAGAAATTTCTAAGCCGCTTGCAGTCCGTGATTTCCTTTACATCGATGACTTAGCCGAAGCAATTGTGAGGATGATCCAAGGCCCCGCTGCTCTACCAACTGTTCTCAATCTCAGTTCTGGATACGAAGCTTCTATGAAGCAAGTCGCGGACCGTATCGAGCTTTCCCTCGGATTGCAGGGGGTGCTATTTACATACCCCAACTCCCATGCGGACCTCGGGCAACAGGATATCGTTCGAATAGATTCATCATTGGCGCGCAATTTGCTTAGTTGGGAGCCGCACGTATCTTTGGACGAGGGGGTGCCCCTTGCGGCAAAACTCTGAGCCAAACTTTCTCTTCTACATTGAATCACCGTTTGTCTCCGGTGCCGAGGCGCAAGTATTAAGGAATGTGACTTCCCTTGCACGAGAGGGAGTGAAGCTTGTTTTGGTCTCTGCACTTGGATCTGGAGATATCAACTCAAGGTTTGATGAGGCAATTTCTCAAAAAATTTCTGAGGTCATTCAATACAAATTAATTTTGGCTGGCCTGAAGTCCCCCTTTGCCAGGGTTATCGCGGATCAATTGAGGTATGCGGCAGGCTTTGTTCGCGGGGTTAGGTTCGCCAAAAAACTTCACCCAACGATGGTCCATGTGAACAACGGCGGTTTCCCGGGAGCTGCGGGAGCACGCGGTTTTGCGTCTGGAGTGAAAAAGGGCTTCAGCGAAACATCTCTAGTGATGTCTGTCAATAACTTAGCAGTGGATTATTCTTCGCCCGCCCGAAAGCTAGATTTTTGGTTCGACCGCGTTTTGGTGCGCCGTGTAGATTCTTGGGTTACCGGGTCCAATGCTGCAGCCTCAGTTCTTTCAAAGGTGCTTCAACTCCAACCTGGGAAATGTTCGGTTATCCCGAATGGAATACCATTGCCTTCCTGCCTTGACCCAGCGAACTGCAACGAAGAAGTTTCCCTGGCGCAGTTCGGAGCTTTGAAAGTTGGATTGTCAGTCGGTCTCCTTGAGAAGCGAAAGGGGCACTCCCACTTTTTGAGTGCGCTCGAGATTCTCCTAAAGAAGAGGGCATTGCCTGAGGGCTGGATTTTTCTGATTGACGGCGAAGGCCCGGAAAGAAAGAGCCTTGAAGAGCAGATCAAATCCTCCAGGCTTTCTTCCCATGTTCGGTTAATGGGTTCAAGCCCCTGCATTTTTCACCTCATGGCTAGGTGCGATCTATTCATCCACCCTTCCGTATCAAATGAGGACTTGCCGAATGTAATTTCAGAGGCCATGGCTCTAGGTAAACCAGTCATCGGAAGCCGACTAGCAGGAATCCCTGAGCAAATCGAAGACGGAGTGACTGGACTCTTGTTTCAGCCGGGTGCTGACAGGGAGCTCGCATCAAAGATCGAGCTACTGATCCGAGATGAAAAAATGCGAGAGACTTTTGGACTAGCCTCGGTGGCAAAATACCAGAGAGAGTTTTTACCTGAGGTAGCCTTGGAGGGCTACAAGGGACTCTATGGATTGGATAGCTCCGTTGAAAATTGATTTTGCCGTATTCAAGGGAAAACGCATCCTCGTAACTGGACACACGGGTTTCAAAGGCTCGTGGCTCTTCAAAATTCTAGAAATCGCAGGTGCGGAACTTGACGGATTCTCACTTCCGCCGGAATCGAATGCACACATCAACTCTTTGAAGTTTGAGTCTCGCATTGGCCCAGATCAATTTGGGGACATCCGAAATTTTGATGAGATTCGATCCAAGGTTGTTGATTTTGACCCACAAGTTGTTTTTCACTTAGCGGCTCAACCCCTCGTGCGTAAGTCCTTCGTCGAAACTAGAGAAACCTTTGAGACCAACTTCATGGGTGGCGTCAATCTTCTTGAGAGCCTGCGAGACCGAAACAGCCTAGAAGCACTGATCTTTATCACTTCAGACAAGGCCTACGAAAACGTTGAATGGGAATGGGGCTACAGGGAAAATGATCAAGTTGGCGGAATAGACCCATACTCAGCATCCAAAGGTGCAGTTGAAATTGCTTTTGCCTCGTACGCGAGATCGATTTTCAATGGCCGAGATATCAAAATGGCCACGACGAGAGCGGGTAACGTTATCGGCGGTGGAGATTGGTCCGAAGATCGGATCGTTCCTGATTGCATTCGATCAGTCCAAAATCAGAGACCGGTTGTATTGAGAAACCCAAACTCCACTCGACCCTGGCAGCACGTGTTGGAGCCCCTCTCCGGCTATCTTCGATTGGCCGAGGTGATGCTGAAAGGTGGAAACGTCAAAAGCGCTTACAATTTCGGGCCTAACCTGACGGCGGCACACACCGTCGAAGAAGTTGTTCGTGGCATATTCGGTGTTATCGGCGAAGGGGAACTGCAGGTAGAGCGAAATAGCTCAAATGTCCACGAAGCGAACCTGCTCCAACTCAATTGCGACCGTGCAAAGCAGGATCTTTCTTGGCAGCCGCGGTGGGGCTTCGAAAGGACGATAGCTGAAACCGCAAATTGGTATAAGGCTTACCTGGAGAATAAAGGCATGAACGAAATCACCGAGCACCAAATTCGTGAGTACTTTAAGGAGCTCAATTGATTGACGGAGTTCGTATTACTCCTCTAGCTCAATTTCATGATGAGCGAGGCAAGGTGATGCACATGCTTAGGGAGGACTCGCCAGCTTTTGAAAGGTTTGGAGAAATTTACTTCTCAAGCGTTCACCCAGGCGCTATAAAGGCCTGGCATCGCCACCGAAAAATGACTCTTAATTATGCGGTTGTGCTGGGGGAGATTAAGTTTGTTTTGTTCGACGATCGCCCAGGTAGTTCTACCAATGGAGAGGTGCAGGAGATTTTCATTTCTCCCGAGAATTACTCTCTGGTCACCGTACCTCCGATGATTTGGAATGGCTTCAAAGCAATTGGATCAGGATCCGCCATCGTTGCAAACTGTTCAACATTGCCCCACGATCCCGAAGAAATTGAAAGACTGGACGCTCTCTCTGGAGCAATTCCTTACTCGTGGGAGATAAAACACAAATGATTCAGAGGGGCTTTTAGGTGAAAGTTGTAATTCTTGCTGGAGGTTTCGGCACGCGACTAGCTGAATTGACCGAAACAATACCCAAGCCCATGGTTCCGGTTGGCGGGCGGCCAGTACTTTGGCACATAATGCAGCATTACGCGAAGTTTGGCCACACCGAGTTCGTCTTGGCCTTGGGGTATAAGGCTGAGGTGGTCAAAGATTACTTTTTGAAGTTCAACTCACTTAATTCCGACTTCAAGGTGAACCTTGCAAGCGGTAAAGTTGAATGGCTAAGCGTTCAAGCGCCGAATTGGGACATTTCATTGGTGGATACAGGCCTCGACTCTCTAACGGGTACCCGCCTGCGCTTGCTGAAGGATCTAATCGGCAACGAGCGGTTTATGCTCACCTATGGCGACGGCGTCTCAAATGTGCCTATCGACAAACTGCTCGATCATCATGCAAGTAGCGGAAAAATGGTAACTATGACCGCCGTTCGACCTACGGCTCGATTTGGCGAGCTAGATATTGAGTCAGGGGACGTCAAATCCTTTAAGGAAAAACCACAGCTTCACTCTGGATGGATCAATGGAGGGTTTTTTGTCTGCGAACCTGAATTCATCAACCACATCCCTTCAAGCAATGTGATGCTAGAAAGGGAACCCCTCGAGTCCGTTACTCAACTGGGTCAACTAGGTGCTTTCCAGCACCACGATTTCTGGCAATGTATGGACACAAAGCGAGATCAGGAGGTCCTGGAAGCGCTTTGGAGTTCAGGAAATCCGCCGTGGCTGGTTTAGTTCCTGGGAGCGATCAAGTATTACTTTTCGGCAGTCGGGGGCAATTAGGCAGTCGAATCAGAGACCACTTGGAGGGTCAAGGGGTTCAAGTAGTAGAACCAATCTATCTGGCAAGCGGTAACGCGTCGCTAGCGTCCCGAGTGGTAGATATCGAACAAACACTGGCCCAAGGCCTTGTCTCAACAATCATCAATGCGGCAAGCCCAAATGCTGCTTTTGCTGACTCTTACCCTTCTTTGGCGCAAGATTGGGCCTTTAAAAGAGGTTCTGAACTGGCAAGGATGTGCCAATTGGCTCCAGTGACTCAACTGATTCATTTGTCCACTATCCATGTGTACGGCGACGATTTGGGTGGAGTTTTGAATGAGTCGAGTCCGCTACTAGGGGCGCGCCCATACGCCTTGATGCATAAAACTCTAGAAGAGCGTTTGGAAAAGGTTGATAACGCGACAATATTCCGACTAGGAAATGTCTTTGGGCGACCTGGAATCGGGGGTGTAATTTCGTGGACCCTAGTAACTCATGACCTCGCAAGAAAGTTCGCAATTGACTGCGTGGCACGTATCCGTTCAAATCCAAGTCAAACTCGAGATTTCGTGCCGACCTCGGCCGTGGTCAAATCTCTAGATCGGATTCTTGGCAAGAGGGCATTCGGGGTATACAACTTCACAACTGGCAAATCGAGAACTTTGCGCGCATGGGCCAGCTTGATTCGAGATCGCGCGGAGATAGTTCTAAATCAGGAGTGTGAGTTGTTCTTTGACGGAGAAGATCAACCGACAAGCGAAGCCAAGCTCGACAGTAGCAAAATTGGAGAAGCTGAATTATTGCCATCACAACTCGCTGCTCTCGAAATTCAAGAACTGGACGACCTACTTCGATATGCAAAGCTGGAAGGCTTGAAATCCAATGTCTAAGCCAAGAGTTTCTGTTGTCGTTCCGAACTTCAATTACGGTCGCTTCCTCGGTGAAGCTCTCCAGTCAGTAATCGCTCAAACATTTCAAGATTTGGAACTAATTGTCATTGACAATTTCTCCTCCGACGACAGTGAGGCTGTTGTTCGAAGTTTTAATGATCCGCGCATTCGGTTTTTTCAATTTGATAACGAGGGTTCGATTGCCAAGGCTCGGAATTTTGGCAGCGCCATGGCTAAGGGTGAGCTGATAGCTTTCCTAGACTCAGACGATGTCTGGAGCCCCAAGAAGCTTGATCTCCAAGTCAAAATGATGGACCGAGGCGCAGACTTGAGTTACCACAGCCTGAAGCGATTTGGGTCCAGAAGCGGTACCTATCGGGCATGGAAACTATCAGGAACTAGGCCACTTGAGCACCTTCTGGCCGGAGGAAACCCTATTGCCACCTCGAGCGCACTAATTAGGGGAGAAGTTCTAAGAATCCTCGGCGGTTTTCCTGAGGCAAAAGAACTTCTGGCGTCAGAGGACTACGCCTTGTGGCTCAGTGTTGCAGCTAGAGGCTTCACAATTACCAAATGCCCGGGAGTGCTTGGCAGCTATCGCGTGCACTCATCGACAACAAGTCGGGTTGACGCCCCTAAAGCGGCCGAGTTGGCTGCAGTGGGATATCTAAGTTCAGTTAACCCAAAAGTTCGAAGGCTGCACAATGGTTTTTTGTCTTACGCTCGCGGTGTTCACCTCGAAGCGCTCGGCAGCTTTAGGGAAGCGAGAGAAAACTTTCTAATTGGCCTGAGAGACGGAGCGTTTCGCTTCTCTTGGAGATCGGCCATTAGGCTCCTGCGCCTGCTGCCGAGGAGGCATTAACCAATTATTATTAGAGTCTAGATAAGCCTGTAGAGGGGACCTGTGACATACGTAATCGCGTTACCTTGTGTGGATGTCAAGGACAAGGCATGTATCGACGAGTGCCCTGTCGACTGCATTTATGAGGGTGACCGCATGCTTTACATTCACCCGGATGAGTGCGTTGACTGCGGTGCTTGCGAGCCAGTCTGCCCAGTGGAAGCGATCTACTACGAGGACGACCTGCCTGGCGAGTGGAGTGAGTACTACAAGGCGAATGTTGACTTTTTCTCCGAGATTGGTTCCCCAGGTGGTGCTGCCAAGGTTGGCCCGGTACCAGGGGACCACCCAATCATTGCTGCTCTGTCACCTCAGGGCGAATAGTGTTTCAAGGCTTGCCGGAGTATCCCTGGCAAAAGCTAAAGCCTTATCGAGAGATTGCGGCTTCGCACTCTCAAGGCCCCATTGATCTCTCGGTAGGCAACCCAATTGACCCAACACCGGCCGTGATTCAAGCGGCGCTTGACGAAGCCTCTGACTCACCTGGCTACCCAACCACTTGGGGTGAAGTCTCCGCGAGAACAGCAGTATGCGATTGGTATGCGCGACGCAGAAAGTCACCTGGTCTAAAACCTGACCAAGTACTGCTCACCATCGGCTCAAAGGAATTCATCTCTTGGTTGCCGATCATGCTTGGCATTGGAGCTGGAGATGTTGTGGTTCAGCCTCGCTTGGCCTACACCGCTTATGAGGTTGGAGCTGCGTTTGCGGGCGCGGAGATCTTTGTTGGCGATGAACCAAATGAGTGGCCAGAAAACACCAAACTTATTTGGCTCAACAGCCCAGGAAACCCAAATGGTTCAGTGCATTCAGTCGAGTTTCTCAGGCGAGCCCTTGCTAGAGCGCGAGAACTTGGTGCGGTAATCGTCAATGACGAGTGCTACGCGGAAATGGGCTGGAATGCCCCATGGGATGAATACATCCCCTGCATGCTTGATCCTGAGGTCACCGGAGGTGACCTCACCAACGTTCTATCGATTTACTCACTTAGTAAACAGTCAAATCTTGCTGGCTATCGTGCGGCGTTTGCTGCCGGCGATGAGAAGCTCATCAAGGGTTTGGTAAACCTTCGAATGCACTCAGGAATGATGGTCCCGATGCCGGTGCAGCAGGCCATGGTTGCCGCCTTAGGTGACGACAGCCATGTTGCTGCGCAGAAAGAGATCTACCGGAAGCGCAGAGATGTCTTGTTGCCCGCGCTTTTGGATTATGGCTTTGAACTTCACGATTCCGAGGCAGGGCTTTATTTGTGGGTCACCAAGGGGCAAAACTGCTGGGAAACCATTGCTGAGCTGGCTCAGTTAGGCATCGTGGCGGTTCCAGGAGAGTTTTACGGCGAAGCCGGGCAGAACTTTGTCAGATTCTCAAT
>DLOY01000087.1:727-21143 GCA_002478545.1 Micrococcales bacterium UBA7472 | reverse complement strand
CCCCAGTGCGCAGGTCTCGGAACATCCTCACCCGGGTATCGCTCCAGCGCAGATTCGAACTGGGCATCCAGGGCTGCTCGAGACTCAATTGGTTGAGACTGGTGAGAAGACCAGGCAGCAACTCTCGACTCTCTTGGCCTTGAGTTGAAGTAGGCATCGGACTCTTCAGCACTAACCTTGTGTGCCCGGCCTTGAATCAGAACCTGTCTATAGATCGAGTACCAACCAAAAACACAGCTCACGTATGGGTTTGCATCTAACGCCTCCCCCTTTCGGGACAGGTAGTTGCTGGCAAAGAAGAACCCCTCTGGACCCACGCCCTTTAGAAGAACGGTCCTTGAGCGCGGATGGTTTTCAGGATCCACGGTTCCGAGCACGAATGCATTTGGTTCATAGATGTTCGACTGCTCAGCCTCTTTGAGCCATAGCTTGAACTGCTCGATTGGATCTTCAAGCAGGTCTGCTTCATCAAGCAGTTCTTGCCCATAGTCTTCGTGGCGCGAGAGAGAGTCCATAACAACATTCTGGACTGTTTGTGGCTATTTGCTGGCATCTGTCCAGTGCAACCAGTCTGCGAGGGTTGCAGAACATTGATGTTTAGCCCCGGCTAAAGGTCTGGAACCGCCGCTGTTACCTGCAGCGAATTACCTCAGAGATCTTCTTGACGATTTCCGATGCCCCAAACTCTCCGTGTTGAGCGGCAAGCTCTGCGGCACCGGAAAGTAGAAGGTTTCCAATAATTGCGCAGTCCCGAATTTGGGTTGGAGTCAGATGGCCCTCTTGAGCTATCTGCTTTGCAAACAATGCAGCTATTAGACCAGCCAAGACATCACCGGTTCCCGCTGTTGCTAAATGCGGGGATAGGGGTCCGACTTCAACTGCATGGAATCCGGGTCCTGCAATCACGGAAATACTGCCCTTGAGCAAAACCGTGCCGCCAACCAAGTCTGCCAACTCCTGAGCGTTGACAAGTGAATTGGCAGCAATCTCGGTTGCGGTGCGCTCTATGCCAAACCTATGAAACAAACGCTCTGCTTCTTTAGTGTGAGGAGTGGCAAGAAAGGGCCCGGTCAATGACTCGAAACTTGCCACCTGAAGAGCTTGGGCATCGATGACCATTGGCAGGCCCAGTGTCAGGGCACTTTGGACATACGCCAATTGAGCTTCATCTGATGGGGAGACACCAGATCCGACAACCAAAGCCTTTGATTTACTGATCCCCGGAATCACTTCAGGTCTATTCGAGATCACAAAGTTGGCCAGTGCCTCAGGTCCTAGGTATTCAACAATTCCTATTTCGACTTCAAATGCCGCACTGATCCCCAACAGGGCAGCCCCCGGATATTGCCTGCTTCCCGTCACAAAGCCGACCGAGCCTCGGGTGTATTTGTTATCCAAGGGTCCGGGTTTTTTGAGCAGCCGGGTCGCAAACTCAGAGTCCAAAAATGAAGACATGGAAGGAGGCTATCCAGCCCTGCGCAAAAGAAAAACCCGAGAAGTCGTGAATTCTTCTCGGGTTTTGCGCGCTCGGAGGGACTCGAACCCCCAACCTTCTGATCCGTAGTCAGATGCTCTATCCGTTGAGCTACGAGCGCTGGGCAACGATGGAAGAGTCTAGCGCAAAACCATCCAAGAACTAAAGTCCCGATTTACTGCTGTGCAGAGATCAGATCGAGCAGGGTAAGCACCTGGTCGTAGTAGTTATTTTCAACATCGTCCGAGAGCTTGACGATGATGGTGTTGGTCTTTGGGTTCATGAGCATGAACTGGCCGCGATAACCCTGGGTCAGGTAACTGCCATTTGGCCGGTGCCACATGTTTGCCCCAAAGCGCTCGGAACCAAACCCGCCAAACCAAACCTTGGCCGGGGTGGTCATGCGTGCATGCCAGTCCTCACTAATGACCCTCGCCCCAGCTTGTGGACCGAAAGCAGCTCGACCCTCGTTTAGAAACACTCCCCCCACAAGCGCGAGGTCTCGGGCAGTCACGTTGAAGCAGCAGAAGGATTTCTCCCATCCACCCTCGCGGTCAACCGCCCAGCTGGCATCGTTAGCAGCACCCACACGTTCCCAGACGCTGGAACCAAAGTAGTTCGATAGGGACATCCCGGAAACTTGAGTGACCACCATGCCAAGGAGCTGGGTATTTACCGACCGGTACTCATATTCCTCACTGCCGGGTTCGCAAACTACCTTCAGATTGTTCGTTAAGACAAAGTCCATGTCGGTGGTGGCGAACATCTGAGCCACTGGGTACCCCCAGCCTGCCGGACCGGATGGATAGTCTTCATCTATCCCGATGCAGGACTGCATGTCCAAGAGATGTTTGATGGTGACTTGATCTAGACCCTCAACAAATTCATATTGAGGTAGGTAGGTTGTGACCGGCTCTTGCTCACGGATCAGACCATCAGCTATCAGGTTTCCGATCGCCATGCCAACCATGGTCTTGCCGATGCTCATTGTGTTGATGAGCTCATTTTGTGAGAAGTCCTCTGAGTACTCCTCATAGGTGATGACACCGTCCCGGATGATCAAGAGTGCCTTGGTTGCTGTTGCTCGAAGCAGGTCCTCGACCACATAGCTCTCGCCCTCAAACTCAAATGTCTCAGGCAGTAACTCAGATTGGGTCGCGGTCTGCCACTGGTGTGGGAGAACTGAAGCTGGGATGACGTGGGTGGGCATCAAGTCAGGTTGCTCTGATGGCACACTCTGAGCCAGCTGATAGGCGGCGACTGGGTTCGGGTAGCGCACCACGAGAGTCAGCGAAAACGCCGTCACGGCAAATGCCAAGATCGGGATCAAAAACCAAAATGAGATGAGCTTGAGAGTCTTTTTCATCGAAGGCGCGGACGAGCGATAGCTCGGATTATCCGACTCCTCCTCTCTCGTCCCCCACGATCAAGCTTTCAAATGTTTCCCAATGCTAACCCTCAATGCACACTTGCGCTAAATCACGCCCGAAGTGCCCTTGAGGTAACAGCTATTGAGGCTGCCTGCAGGGCAGCCAGAAGAAAGAAAACAGAACCCAAACCCGCCACCGCTATCGAACCAGCCACTGCCGGCACTACAACCTGGCCGAGTCGATTCGAGGTCAGTCGAATTGAAATTGCAAGGCCCCGATGATCGGGATCTGAAATACGAGAAACCCACGCCATGGTTGCCGGCTGCCCAATTCCCATCGCAAAGCCTGTGATTGCAATTACCAACGCGAGCAGATAGAAATCGCTCACGAACGCAATCGCAATAGACCCAAACAGCGTCACCAAGGCTCCAGCGTTGAGGATGTTCTTCATGCCAAAGCGATCATTGATTCTGCCCAGCACTACTCTCACGCCCATTGATGCCAGCGCTCTGACCGCAAGCAATATTCCAATTTCTGTCGAGCCAAAACCGAGTTGTCTACCCAATAGAGGCAAGAAGATCAGCATCACATCCACCACCGCGGTTGACGAACCGGCAACGAAGATAGCTGACTTGTATCCCTTGACCGCCAGCACCTTTCGAACGGCTCCGGCATCAATTTGATTCCCCAGGCGAACCCTGTGGGTTTTTGGGAAAAGTGAAATAACGCTCAGTGCAGCACCAACAAACAGCACAATCGCAAACCAAAGAGCGGCGTTGACATCGACTTCTACCCCGCCTCGGTCAGCTAGCACACCACCGAAAAATGGACCAACCGCGTGACCAACCGATGCATAGAAAGTCAATAGCCCAAAGTTTCGCTCATACTTTGGATCAGCAGAGCGATTGGCAATCATGGTTTGACCACCGAGCATCGCGAATAAGTGGCCGATACCGAGAAGCGGCATAGCGATGAACAAAAACGGCAGTGACTCAAAAAAGATAAGCCCCAGAGTCACGACCAGTGCCACCACCGAGCCAATCACCAGCGCGGTGCCATCGCGACCCCTATCGACCCACTTTCCCATCACGATTGCAAATAGCAGTGGGGCAAGCGCAAAAGCAGAACCAACCAGACCAACTAGCGCTGCATCGGCACCCAGGTCTACCGCACGGTAGGTAATCATCGGCCTGACAACATAAACACCAGCTTGGATAAAGCCAGAGTTAAGCAAAACGAGCAATAGCCAGCGGCTATCGCTCGTTCTTGCGGTCCTCATTTATGCGATCTTGTTTTTCCAAAGTGCATATAGCTTTGGGATTGCAATCACCACTGCCAGCAACACGTAGACGGTCACCGAGAATGGGGTTGCAATCAAGATGCTTGGATCACCAGCAGATGCCTGCAGTGCTCGCCTGAACTCTTGCTCGGCCATCGGCCCCAAAATCACGCCGAGAATCAGCGGTGTCACCGGATAACCAAATCTTCGGAACAGAAGTCCGAGTAAACCGATCACCAGAGCAACCCAAATTTCCCAGGTGTCGCCATTGAGGACATATGCACCCACCAAAGCGAACAACACGATTCCGCCGTATAGGTAAGGAGCTGGAATCAGAAGCATCTTTGCCCAGACCCCCGCAAGCGGGAGGTTCAGAACCAAAAGCAGCAGATTGCCAATGAACAGCGAGGCGATCAAAGTCCAAACCAACACCGGTTGATCGGTGAACAGCAGGGGACCAGGCTTGATGTCGAACTGTTGGAAGGCAGCCAGCATAACCGCAGCGGTTGCACTGGTTGGCAGACCGAGCGCCAGTAGCGGCACCATTGCACCAGCAGCGTTCGCGTTGTTCGCAGCCTCGGGACCGGCCACACCCTCGATGGCACCCTTGCCGAACTCATCGTGCTTCTTGCGAGCAAGCCGCTTCTCAAGGCTATAGCTCAAGAAGGTTGGAAGCTCAGACCCTCCGGCTGGCAACACGCCCGTTGGAAAACCAATCGCGGTTCCGCGCAGCCAAGGTCCCCAAGAGCGCTTGAAGTCAGATTTGGTCATCGTGGCGAAGCCCTTGAATGCGTTTCTATCAATCGGGCTCAGGCGACCATAGAGGGCGACGTAAAGGACCTCACCGAGTGCAAAGAGTGAGACGATCAGCACGACGGTCTCAATGCCATCCGTCATTTTTGGAATGTCGAAGGTTAGACGAGCGGAGCCAGTCTGAAGATCAAGTCCGATAAGTCCCAAAACCAAGCCCATGCTCAGTGACAGCAAACCACGGATTACCGACTGACCAAGCACTGCACCAACAGTTCCAAATGCCAGCACCATCATCGCGAAGAAGTCGGCCGGAGTCATGCGAACACCGATCCAGGCAATGGCAGGTGATGCCATTGCAACAATTCCGGTAGCAATTGCGCCTGCTACGAAGGAACCGATGGCAGCTGTTGCCAGCGCGGCACCCGCTCGGCCATTGCGTGCCATCTTGTTGCCCTCGAGGGTGGTCATTACAGACCCAGACTCACCGGGCGCATTCAAAAGAATCGAAGTGGTTGAACCACCGAACATGGTTCCGTAGTAGATCGCACCGAACATGATCAGGGCTGCGGTTGGATCAACCGTCAGAGTCACTGGCAAAAGCAGTGAAATAGCAAGGGCTGGTCCGATGCCCGGGAGGACACCGACCAGGGTTCCCAAAATCGTTCCCAACAAACCAAACATCAGGTTCGTGAGAGTCAGCGAGGCTGCAAAGCCTTCAGCAAAATTCGCGAAATCCATTACCAACCACCATCCTCAATGGTCTCGGTTGGAGTTGGAACTAGGAAGTCAAATCCAAGTGGGAGGTAAAGCTGAAGCCCTTGGGTGAATCCGATAAAGACCACAACGCTCACGACAAAGGCGACAATCGCCAGCGTGAGATTGCGCTTGACTCCGATTGCTTTACCAACCAAAAAATATAGAACTGGTCCCATGATCAGAAAGCCCAAAAGCTCAATCAGCGCTGCATAAAGCGCGAGAGCGAGGACCACGATTCCAAAGGATTTCCAGTTTGCCTTGTCGGATTGAGTGCCAGCCTCAATACCTTCGGGCTCACCCTTCGCACCGCGCAATACCAGGATCAGCTGCAGTGCGGAGAGGAAGAACATCAAGCCACCGACGATGTAGGCAAAGACCTTCGGTCCCACGAATCCAACTGCGTTGGATTCGACCATGTTGGTGGTGTCAACTAATACAACTACTGAAGTTGCAAAGAGGAAGCTGGTGAATACCAGCTCCCCCTTTGCTACCTTCTTTGAAGCTTGAGTCACAGAACTAGAGTCCTAGGTCGGTGTATAGCTTCTTGATCTTGGCCTCTTCGCCCTCTAGCCAGTTCTGGTAGTCCTTACCGGCTAGCCAGTTGTTGCTCCAGACGTACTTCTTGAGGTTGGCCTTCCAGGCATCACCATTGCGGGCAACGTCAAGGGCACGGATCACTAGGTTGCGGTCAGCATCCGAGGTTCCCTTTGGAAGCATGAAGCCTCTCCAGTTCACGGATACCATCTTGACGCCCTGCTCGGTGAAGGTCTTGGTTGGGATAGCAGCCACTGGCTTAGCCGAGCTGATGCCCAATAGACGAAGGGTTCCCGCCTCAACTTGAGCCTGGAACTCACCCCAACCGGAGATACCGGCCTTGGCGGTTCCGTTTAGTAGCGAGGTGGTCACCTGAGCACCACCGGAGTAAACGATGTAGTTCAGGTCCTTGATCGATAGACCGATGCTCTCGTACATCTGAACTGCGGTGTAGTGGTCAATACCTCCAAGGTTTCCACCAGCAATTGGCAGTGCAGTCTTCTTGGCCTTGATGTCCTTAACTAGGTCCTGAAGGGTCTTGTATGGGGAGTTTGCAGGCACAACTACAACCTCGTACTCACCCATTAAACGCGCAGCCGCGACAGCGTCGGAGTTCTTGAAAGAAACCTTGGTCGACTGAACTCCACCAACCAATGCGAAGCCCATAACCAACATCTTGCCGGCCTTACCGGTGTCGTTGTTTAGGAAGCTCGATAGACCGGTGGTTCCACCAGCACCTGGCAGGTTGCGATAGGTGGCGTCTGAAAGTAGAACACCCTCAGCCTTCATCGACTCCATCATGCGGCGAGCAGTGGTGTCATAGCCACCACCAGCACCAGCTGGAACTAGAACATCCAAGCCCTTGAGGGTTGGCCACTTGGCGTACTGCCAAACACGCTTGCCCTTGAAGCTTCCCTGTGGTGCGACCTTACAGATAAGGTCGCTACCGTCAGCACCACGCTTTGCAGCTACCTGGCCAGAGGTTGCACAAGCTAGTCCGTAGCGTGCATTCTCAGCGCGGGTGTTTGCATTGGCCGCAGGGGCCAGGGTGATGGTAGAAGCAACCAACGCCAGCGTCGTTGCTGCGATAGCAATCTTCTTCACTATTTGTCCTCCAAATAAAAGTGGGACGATTTCCAGTTTGGAAATCGGCTTCGGAGGACGAGGGGGCCGTCAAGCAGTTAACCCCATTGTCAACCGAAGACTGAGTCTCTCCCGCCACTTTATGGGTGACCAACCAATCCGGGCTTTTGGGCCGTGATGACGAACTAGCTGCCTAGGAATACTCCCTCAGTAATGGGGACTGTAGTAGAAAACGCTTTCAGAGTGCAAACAGAACACGGACAATTTATTCATTTCGCGTTTACCGAATCGGGCGTATACGGTTCCAGCTCTCGCGTGGAATGACTAATCCCCCAGGATGCACAGACATCCGGGGGGATTAGCTCCGTTTCTACTTCTCGATTTGATGAATAGACAAAGACCCAGAAACCTCGTAGGAAGTGAGGACTAGGGCTTTACCATTCGGCGATTCTTTGGCGTCGATAAACAGCAGGCCCTCTGGTGACCAAGTCTGCATCAACGCACCAGGAACTATGTTGCTCAGCGGCAACATCTGCTCCCACTTGATTACCGCTGGGTTTGCCGGGTTTGTAATGTCGACGAACAGCAGCGCACTCATGCGCTCCATACCAATAACCGCAACCCTGGAGGAGCCGACCATGCCGACCGTTACACCTTCAGCTTCAGGCCCCTTATCGTCAGATCGAGACTGGGCTGAGTATGCACCGGTTGTGGTGTTCCACTCGCCGTTGATCTTGTCCAAACCAAAATTGGTGATCTGAAGTTGCTCAAGGAGGTTGCCTGAGTCATAAATACGTTGGCCATTTTTGAAGATGGAGAAGGAGCGATTTGAAAGTAGGTAAAGCTGCTCGTAGCTACCATCACCGTTTGAGTCACCGATGTTTGGATTTACCTTGGCACGCCCGAGCTTGGAATCAGCCTTGAGAGCGTCCCAGGTTGGGAATGCGGTGTTATCAACCTTCATGTCCTTGGCACGCTTGTCATCTACAGCGGTGAAGCAGCTCCAATCGGCGCGATCGTCACCTTCATTGGCAGTTACGACGAAGTTGTCTTTGCCCGATTTGAAAGCCGCCAGCGCATCTGGCATAGCCAGCGCAACAACATTGCTGTAGGTAGCTGGCCCAGCACCAGAGTCCTTGTCAGACAGATCAAACGCTGTAGTGCTCAAGTCGGTGGTACCTGCAGAGTAGATTTCCCTCACCTTGGCGGACTTGAGATCCACTAGCGCAATACCATTTGCCTCTTGGAGTGAGACATAAGCCGTTGAGTTGTCCAAAGGCGATACGTACTCAGGTTCTAGGTCCACCGCTGGGTTCTTGCTGGTCAATGAAACAACGAGACCTTTGGCTCTGAGTTCAGCCGCGGAGAACTTGGAGAAGCCAGCCAACTTTGGCTTCGCGGTTTTCGGGTTTTTTAGATCCACGATTGCTACCGCACCGCGAGGATCCTTGGCGAAGGCATAGTCCTTGGATTCATCTGCTGGTGTTGCAGAGTTGTCCTTGGCACAAATAGGTTCACCCTCAATGGCGACCAGTGCTGTTAGGCCATCTGGGGTAAAGGTAACGGAGTCTGGCTGTGAGCTGCCAAGATCTATGACTCGGATGATGCTGCCTGAAGGGCGAGCAATAACTAGCTTTCCAGTGTTTAGGGTCGGGGTGCCATCGACGGCGAAGGTTGGCGATCGATGCACTGCAACTGCAACCACAAACTTTCCAGCAGCCACTGAAGTGATGTTGTCACCGTATGGATTTACATCAATTGCGCTCACCCAGCGAGGGTCAGCTGGGTTTGCAATTGACACGATATCGACTCGGTTTCGAGCTCCGTTAGTGATGTAAACCTGTTTAGTTGCCGCATGGTAGGAGGCAATTTCAGCACCACCTACACCGGAGAGGGAATCAAACACACCCAGCTTGGTCACAGAGAAGCCTTCCTCAGCCTGGGCAGGAATCGACAAACCAAGGCCCAGAGCAATTGCTGGGACAGCGAATAAAGACACATAACGTTTCATGGCGCCAATTAGGGCGGACGAAAGCGACTATTTGGTGTACACAAAAAGAACGGCTGTTTAGGCGGTAATTAAATATCCAGAGCTATGTTGCGTTAGCTTCAGGAGCGCTGCTGAATCTGTATCACGTTGCCCTCAGGGTCTACGAGGTCAAGATATCTAAACTCTCCAAATCGACCTTCGGTGCTCGAAACCGAGGCGAAGGTGTTTGCGATCCGCGAAACAGCGCTTTCAATCGAATCCACAGTGAAGACCGGCTTGATGGCCGCATCTAGATTTGCGGCAAGCTGCTTTCTGAGTGGAACTTCGGCAGCATATTCATTGGGCAGACGGTGCAGCAAAACAGAGTTCTGGCTCGAGGTTACCGAAACGAAATCACCCTGGATTTCAGGCTCTGATAAATCAAATAGCAGAGCGTAAAACTCTGTCTGAGCCCTGAGGTCTGAGGCCCACATCACAATCGTTGACATTCGCAGCCTCGCATTCAACTACAGCGGAGACGAGAGGATTTGAACCTCCGAGGGGCTTTTAAGACCCCTACCTCATTAGCAGTGAGGCGCACTCGACCGGGCTATGCGACGTCTCCTTGGTGCCTAGAAAGCCTACAAGAAAAGTCTCTGGTGTTCGACCACTACTTCGAGCAGCTCTTTACTGAGGCCTTGGTGCCCTGAACCCATTCTGGAAGGGTCTCCACCTGGTCACTCTCTGAGACCGGAGCACTCTCAGCGGAGGCATTGGCATCACCAGTTGCCGCCTCGCCCTCAGCAACCACGGCACCCTGACCAAAGTTGGCCTTAGCCAAAATTAGCGGTTCATCAGCGGCAATCTTGTCGAACAGGAACTGGCCCTGATCTTCGATCAGACCAACTCGACCGGAGTATGCGCCCTTCATGCTGTAGACGGGAAGCTTGATGAAGGTAATCATGTCGAGGTCAACATCGTTCACCTCGCGGGCCAAACCGAGCATGACGCCGATGTTGGTCAGCGAGTTTGAAAGCTGCATGTTTTCCAACGCTGCAGTTCCAATGCGGAACATCTGGAATGGGTTGGTGAGAACGTTCTCACTCTTTAGCTTTCTAACTAGAGCAGAGAGGAAGACCTGTTGATTTGAAATGCGCGATAGGTCAGAGCCATCCCCAACTCCGTATCGAGTTCTCAAGAAAGCAAGTGCGCTCTGTCCCTCAAGTGTGTGCTCGCCAGCCTCAAGGTATAGCTGGGTCTTGTCGTCATTGATGTCCTCAGAGACACAAACTGTGACACCACCCACGACCTCACTCATGGCAATTACGCCCTTAAAGTCGATCATCGCTAGGTAGGGAATCTTGATACCGGTTAGGGCTTGAATGGTTTGAAGTGTGCAGGCAGGGCCACCTGAGTTCATGGTCGCATTGATTTGGACCAAATCCTTTGCAGGGTATGGATCTCCCCCGTCTGGGTTCCTGCACTCTGGCTGGGGAACCATCAGGTCTCTAGGGAAGGAAATGGCTACAGCGTTAGAACGATCAGAGGTCACGTGAATCAAGATGATTACATCTGCAAGATTCGCGGTCGAATTACCGTAGGCGGTGGATCCCTGGCCAGCTCGAGTATCGGAACCGATCACGAGCATGTTGATCGGACCGTTGATCTCCTCAGCGGTCGGAAGTTGATACTCCTCACCATCGGTAGAAAAGACGTCAATACCGGAGGCGCTCAGAGTTGAAGTTAGGTAGACGTAGCCACCGCCCAATAGGGCAATCACAAGACCAACAACGCTGGCCATAGCAATCAGTGATTTCTTGAGCCAGCCTCTTCGCTTTGGTCTCGGCGTTGACGAAAAATCGTAATCCGGCTGAGTCACCAGAGAAGTCTAAAGATAAAAGTCTGAGTTGTCCCTATGAAAAACAAAACCCGCCAGCTGGCGGGTTTTGACTGGCGGAGGCCGTGGGATTCGAACCCACGAGACATTGCTGTCCACTGGTTTTCAAGACCAGCTCCATCGGCCGCTCGGACAGACCTCCGCATGGAAGTTTAGTGGGCTAATCGAGAAACTGCAGCCCCTCAATTGAGCCAAGCACCTGAGCAACTCCATCGTCATCAACAGATGCTGTGACTGCCGTTGCCTCTAGCTTGACCTCGTCTGGAGCTTGCCCCATCGCAAATGCATACCCACCCAAATCTTTAGCCCAGCGAAACATTTCAATGTCGTTTCGCCCATCACCCATTACTAGAACCTGGTCTCCCGGGATTCCAAGTTGAACCCTGAGTCGCTCAAGGCCATGACCCTTATCTATCCCCTTGGGAGCGATGTCTAACCATGCGGTATAACCAATTGCATAGGAGACCGACTGCAAACCAATGTCTGCAATGATGCCCAAGAATTCCTCGACATCATGATCGGGAGAGAGAACAACGACACGTGACACCGGGTGGTGCGAAAGAGTGTCTAAATCGGCTTCGTAGTTTTGGTCACCAAGTGAATATGTTGGAAATGGCTTATTGAAGCGGTAGCTGCCATCTACATCCTCAACCGCAAAGTGAGCGTTGGGTAGCTTTTCAATGAGTAGGCCAAGAATCTCAGCAGGGTCGAAAGTCTTAACCTCAACCACGTGATATCCGCGAGCGCCGCCAAGTTCGATCGTCACCGCTCCGTTGGAGCAAACCGCGAAACCCTCATCTAGGCCCAGCTCCTTGATTACCGGATAGGCGTTAGCAGCAGCGCGACCGGTGGCAATAACAACTTTGTGGCCAAGCGCCTGGACCCTTTTGACCTCATGCTTCACTCGCTCTGAAAGCGATCCGTCATCGTGTACCAAGGTGCCATCGATGTCTAGGCCAATCAGCCAGGGTGAGTTCATCCGGCTAAGCCTTTGGAGTGATGCGGTCAATGCCACCGAGATATGGGCGAAGGGCAGTAGGAATAACTACCGATCCATCTGCCTGTTGGTGGTTCTCCAAAATCGCAACCATCCATCTAGTGGTGGCCAGCGTGCCGTTCAAAGTTGCAGCGGTCTTTGGCTTACCCGATTCATCTCTATATCTGGTGTTGAGTCGGCGTGCCTGGAAGGTCGTGCAGTTTGAGGTTGAGGTGAGCTCACGGTAGGTCTGCTGCGATGGCACCCAAGCTTCGATGTCGTACTTTCTGGCAGCCGATGACCCAAGATCTCCCGCTGCAACATCAATCACTCGATAGGGCAGCTCACACTTTTGAAGCATCTGCTCCTGCCACGCCAGCAACTTGGCATGCTCTTGCTCGGCGTCTTCTGGGCGGCAGTAGCTAAACATTTCTAGCTTGTTGAACTGGTGCACACGCAGGATTCCCTTGGTGTCCTTGCCATGTGAACCTGCCTCACGGCGGTAACAGGTTGACCAGCCTGCATACCGAACAGGAGTTGAAAGATCATCCAAGATTTCGTCACTGTGGTAACCGGCCAGAGCGACTTCGCTGGTACCGGTCAAGAAGAGCTCATCGGCAGGGAGGTAGTAAACCTCTGCAGAGTGCTCGCCCAAAAAGCCAGTGCCCTGCATAACCTCTGGTCGAACCAAAGTCGGAGTAATCAGTGCAGTGAATCCAGCATCGGTGGCCTGATCAAGAGCGAGCTGCATCAGGGCGAGTTCGAGCCTTGCTCCCAAGCCCTTCAGAAAGTAAAAGCGTGAACCTGAGATCTTGGCTCCGCGCGCGAGGTCGATGATGTCGAGCTGCTCACCCAAGTCGGAGTGCTCCTTGGGAGCAAACGAAAACTGTGGCTTAGTGCCGACCTCTTTGATGACCACGAAGTTCTCTTCGCCACCCTGCGGGACATCTGGGATTACAACGTTTTCGATTTTGAGAAGAATCTGGTCAAGCTCTTCTTGTGCCGCAGTGGCAGCCGCATCTGCTGCCTTGACTTTGGCTGCTAATTCCTGAGCCTGTGCTACCAAATCTGCCTTTTGCTCCTTTGGAGCAGCTGCTACCAACTTGCCATGAGCGTTTTGCTCGGCACGTAGCTTCTCAAAATCATTCAACGACTGACGGCGCTGAGACTCGAGTTCGACGGCTTGGTCAACCAAGTCGACATTTGCACCTCGTGCTCTCTGGGAGGCTCGAATCGCTTCTGGGTTTTCGCGCAGCAAATTAAGGTCAATCACGCTCTAAAGCCTACCTTTATTGGCTTTGATGGCTCTGCAGCTGTGGATTACCCGACCTTTTGAATGTTCCCTCCACGGAACACTGCCGGGTTGGATTCCTAGGGCTCGGTGGCATGCTTTAGCTGTGGAATACCGACTAAAAGTTCTAGTGGTTGATGATGAGCCACTTATCTCCGCACTGCTGCGACAAACACTCGAAGCGGCCGGTCACGAAGTAGCGGTTGCCAACAAAGGGGCTGAGGCAACCAAGCTAGCCAAGAGTTTTGATCCAGACCTGGTGTTGATGGATGTCGACCTAGGTTCGGGACCTGATGGGATTGATGTTGCGAGTGCGATCAAATTCCAGTCACCAGCTGTTTCTATCGCCTTCCTCACCAATGTTTCAGAGCCAAGGCTCGCTGGCAAGTCGGCCAAGCATTTGCCCGCCGGAAGTGCATACCTGCACAAGGATCGCATCACGGACCCAGAGGTATTACTCCGAGCCATTGAAGAAACAGCCAGGGGTAGAGCCAGACATCTTAGGGACGATCTTTCCAGCGGGCACAATCTGCGCAAACTGAGTAACTCACAACTCGAGACAATCAGGCTCTTGGCGGCCGGGAAGTCGAACGAGGAGATTGCCCAACTGCGCGGCACTACAGTTCGCGCCGTAAGACTACTTTTGGTGCGGGCCTATCGCGCTCTGGGAATTGATGAGCAGGGGGGTTCGGAACGTAGGGTCAAAGCCGCTTTGGAATACATCAAGGCATCCGGTTTGCCCAAGTGAAATTCCTCTCCGCGCAACTGTCTTCCTTTATTAGAGGCATGAGCTCGTCATGGAACCAACTAGCTGCCGTAAATATGCTCAGCTGGAAGTTCTTCATTTGGCTTCCCCTAATCCACCTGCTTTCTGGGGTTGCTTACGAGGAAGCACGACTGGGAATTCAGTTTCTTGAGTTGGCTCCTTCACTGCTGATTGCAGAACTCGTCTTCTTTGTCGCCTACATTTCGGGCTACTGGGTACTTTCAAAACTAAGTCCGACCCTCTACGGCAGCACTGGGAAAATCTTGGTGTTAGTGGGTGGCGCGCAACTCATTAGAGGACTTGCCCTGGAGGCAAGTCTCGTTGAATTGGCTCAGATATCAGATGCAATTGACACCAGAAGGCTGCCCGGTGATTTCACCGTCGGTGTCCTAGTCGCCATGGTCGTGGCATATGTGCTCACGGCTCAGGCGATTTTTGTCAACAGCGCGAGGGAGATAGAGCTGGTTCGGGCGAAGCTGTTACAGCGGCGTGAACTCGCAGCAGAGACCGCACATCAAGCTGAACAGCAGCTCAGAAAGCGGGCACAGGACGCCCTGCTTCAAAAGCTCGACGAAGTTCAAAGACTGCTTGGAAAAACCGATGTAGCCAAAAGCGCAGAAACACTGAGAAGACTCGTAGAGCACGAAGTCAGGCCGTTGAGTAAAGAGATCTGGAATCGATTTGAGGGCTTGGCTGACAGTAAGGAGGTAACTCCCAAACTATCGAGACTCTCGATTTGGCCAAGCAATCTTCCGCTCTGGAGAAGTTTTCGACCCAGCCTTGTTTTTCTCTTCGCCAACTTGAATTTGATCACAACCGCTAATGCATTGGGTGGTGCGGAGTTTACGTTAAGCCTCCTATTGTTCAGTTTCTCCATGCTTCCGCTGGGTGGACTAATTCGGTCAGCCATACCAAAGGATTATGAGCCGTCCTTTTCCCTGGGGCTCCTAATAATCCTCGCACTCACGGGTATTTCACTACTCCCCACCTGGATTTACCTATTTAGCGTGGCTGAGGTTTACCCCGGAGCAGTTGGTCTGAGACGCTCTGGTGCCGGACTTGTGATTTTCGTTAGCTTTGCTCTTGCAATTAGAGCCAGCTATGTGACAAGCCAGGAGCGTGGGCTTCAAAGGCTCAAGGATCTGAATGATGAGTTAGCCCGAGAGATAGCGCTGGTGGAGCAAGCCGTTTGGATTGCAAAACGTAATTGGTCCTTCGTGATTCACGGCACGGTTCAGGGTGCTCTAACGGTGGCTCACTCCCGCCTAAAGCTGAAGAACCGGGATCTGCAAGAGGTATTGCCATTGGTGGCAGCTGATATCAAAAAGGCGAAATCCGCACTCGAGCAAGGGTTGGTCAGACGCCAATCCCTCGATCAGGAATTCGCAGATTTGATCACGACGTGGGATGGTGTTTGCTCAGTAACCATTGAGCGCGATGGCGATGCGCTTGAACGAGTTGATGACAGTGCAAAAATCTGCACGATTGAACTAGTCAAGGAAATTGTCGGCAACGCTTTTCGCCATGGCAAAGCCTCTGAGATTCACTTTGAGATCTCCTTGCAAGGAAACAACCTTCAAATCAAAGCCCGAAACAACGGGGCGAAGGTAACTCAGGCTACTGAGGGTCTGGGTTCAGATCTTCTGAATGAGCTTTCTTCAAACTGGAGCATCAAGAATGTGAAAGGTGGGGTCTTGGTCGCTGCGACAATCCCCTATCGGACTATCGAATCGAGTCCAACCAGCTCTTAGCCTGCTCGTAAGCAGAGTTTGTGTTGTTGCCCTCGTGCTTTGATTCACTCTTGTCAGCTCGTGGATACGACCCCAAGAAGATCAGGCTTGGGCTGAAGCGGTGAAGGCCCATCAGAGCTTCAGCAATTGCCTCATCCTCAATGTGGCCCTGAGCGTCAATGTTGAATCGGTAGCGACCAAAGCGGTCGCCAACTGGTCTTGATTCGATGCGAGAAAGGTTTACCCCTCGAGCAGCAAATTGTTCAAGCATCTCCAGCAGTCCACCTGGTCTGTCGTCTGGTAGCTCAACAATCACGCTGGTCTTGTCAGAGCCAGTCTTTGGAGCCGGCTTACCACTGAGTCCCAACTCAACAAATCTGGTCTGAGCGTGCTTGTTCTCACCAATGTCGGAAACCAAAATCTCCAAACCGTACAGTCCTGCTGCGGCTTCAGCGGCAATCACGGCATCGACCGAAAATCCCTCGGCCAAGCTCTTGGCAGCTGATGCGGTTGAGGAGGCTGGGATGTGGCTGTGCTGGTCTAGGTTTTTGGCGAGCCAGTTGCGGCACTGCGCGTAAGCAACCGGATGAGTCAGTACATCTCTAACCTGATTGATCGATGTTCCGGGCTTTGCCATCAGGTGAAACTGGACTGGAACGAGGTACTCTCCATAAATCTGAACACCTGGCATTTGGGCTAACGCGTCAGAGGTTGCCGAGACCCCACCTTCGATTGAGTTTTCAATCGGCACGACCGCACGATCAGCGGCTGAGGTCAAAACCATGTCAAGCGCATCCGGGACTGATGCCGTTGGCAAAAACTCAGCGCTGCTAGCTCCAGGGATTTGCCGAGCAGCCATTTCAGTGAAGGTACCGGCAGGACCTAGGTAAGCGATGCGAATTGCCTTAGACATAGGTAAAGATTAGGGGAGGCGCACAGCGAGCAAAAGCAATACCATGCTGTTATGTCCAATAGTTCTGGCATTGAAAAGCTCAGGACGGTGTTGCTCCTAGGGGGCATCACCTTTGGACTGAGTGCGCTCGCGCTGTTATTCGCACCAGAGCTGTTCGGGCAACTGCTGGCTTTGCCTACCTCTAATGAACTCAGCTGGTCGCTTCGAATGATCGCGGTAACTCTCGTCGCGCTAACCGGCAACATGTTGGTCACTTCAAGAGTCGGAACTGATCAGGCAGTTTTGTGGGCGGCGAGAGTAATGCTGGTGGGCGCGTTTACCCTCGGAGTGCTGACTCTGTTGATTCCCGCAACCTTCACCTGGTTCACAATTTTGTACGCCTTGGTTGGATTTGGTTTTTCGTTTGGTTACGCAGTTTTTCTTATACAAATCGCAAGGGGTAAATGATGCATCCACGTGCCGGACAGCCAGCTCAAGCCCAAGACCTAATTGACGTCTCCAAATTGGTATCCAACTACTTTGACCTGGTGCCAGACGTATCAGTGCCAGAGCAAAAAGTTAGCTTTGGAACCTCTGGACATCGAGGTAGTGCTGATTCAATCTCATTCAACGAGCAGCACATACTTGCAATTACTCAAGCAATTGTTGAGTACCGAAAGTCCCAGGGAATCACTGGACCAATCTATGTAGGTCGCGATACTCACGCACTTAGCGAGCCGGCCCAGCAAAGCGTGCTCGAGGTACTGGCCGGCAACGAAGTTGAGGCATTGGTGGATGCCAATGGTGGCTACACGCCAACCCCAGCTGTCTCTGTGGCGATAATCGATCACAACAGGGGCACAACCTCCTTGGCCGATGGAATCGTAATAACTCCGAGCCACAACCCACCCGCTGATGGTGGTATCAAATACAACCCGCCACACGGTGGTCCTGCAGATTCGGATGCAACCTCCGTAATCGCAAAGCGCGCAAATGAGCTCATTGCAAACTCACTCAAGGAGGTCAAGCGAGCCGCTGCAAAATCAAAGCCGTTTGACTATCGCGAGCATTACATCTCCCAACTAGACGACGTCTTAGACATGGTGGCTATCGCTTCCAGCTCGGTATCGATTGGCGCAGACCCAATGGGTGGAGCATCAGTTCACTACTGGGGCGAGATCGCAGATCGTTACAAGCTGAACCTGACAGTGGTAAACCCCGAAGTGGATTTTCAGTTTGGATTTATGACGCTCGACTGGGATGGCAAGATCAGAATGGACTGCTCCTCCCAACACTCGATGACCTCGCTGATTCAAAATCGGACTCGATACGACATCTCAACTGGTAATGATGCTGACGCAGACAGACACGGCATCGTGACCCGCGACCACGGCCTGATGAATCCAAATCACTTCCTTGCCGTAGCGATCGACTACCTGTTCCAGAACCGCCCCCAGTGGTCAAGCTCTGCAGCGGTTGGAAAGACGATGGTTTCGTCATCAATGATCAACCGCGTCGTGAATCGCTTGGGTCGAGAACTGCTTGAAGTGCCTGTGGGATTCAAGTGGTTTGTTCCAGGCCTATCAAACGGCACCTTGGGTTTCGGTGGCGAAGAATCCGCCGGTGGATCATTCCTTAGAAGGAATGGACAGGCATGGTCGACCGATAAGGATGGTTTGATTCTGTGTCTTCTAGCTGCCGAGATTCAGGCTAAGACCGGCAAGTCTCCATCAGAGCACTACCTTCGACTGACTCAAGAGTTTGGTGCTCCGAGCTACAAGAGGGTAGACGCGCCAGCTTCACTCGAGCAGAAGGCCAGACTTTCTAAGTTGACTGAGGCGGATGTCTCTGCCACGAAGTTGGCAGGAGAGAGCATCAAAAGCATTGAGGCTAAGGCCAGCAGTGGTGGTGCTCTTGGAGGCATAAAGGTCTCGACCGAATCAGCCTGGTTTGCCGCTCGACCTTCAGGCACCGAGAATGTCTACAAAATCTACGGTGAGTCCTTCAAAGGTGATGAGCACCTAGATCAGGTTTTGAGTGAAGCTCAGTTGCTAGTTGATTCGGTAGTGGCGGATAAGTAGTCAGGAGCTGGGGGTAGGCCCCAAAACTCCTCGAGAGTCTGTATTCCATTAGCGTGATACAAGCGAGCCACTTCTTTGCCGACATACCTAAGGTGCCACGGTTCGTAGGCGTATCCAGTCGTGGAAGTTGTGGTCTCCAGATAGCGAACGATAAATCCGTACTTCCAGGAGTGCTCATGGATCCACTTACCGGCTGGGGTGTTGCCAAAACATGCCAGGATTGCGCAGCCCTGCTCTGGGACTGAGACGTCAGCCGCCAGGCCAGTTTGGTGCTCAGAGTATCCGGCCCTTGCGCTCTTTAGTAGAGCCTCTGCCTTGCCATACTGTTTCACTTTTCCAATAAAGAGTTCTGCCTGATAGTCATATGACCGGTAAGCGGAGTTCAAGAACAGCTTCCCTTGACCAGCGGCGCTGAGCCCCTGCGCCATTTCCTCAAGTGCTGAGGCGGCCTCCTGAGAAAGCACGAGCTTTCTGGAGTTATCTAAAGTCTTAGAACTCTGCACCTTGACCAGGTCATTAGGTTCAAAACTCTTGGGGTTGATTTGGCGGTGTTTATTGACCACCACGAAGACCGAGTTTGGATCGGTTAGCTTGGCTCTAACCCAATCAGATTCTCGAATTGTGAAGGCTGGGGTTTCTGCCTCAGCAAGTGTCTCGAGTTTCTGCTTCACAACGCCAAGTGATCCCGCGCCAAATGCGGCTTGTATAAGAAGGGTTACGCCTGCAATAGCCATCACCAAAGGCGGACCGAACACGAAGGCTGGTCGGCGATACAGAGGCGTAGACTGAGGCACCTAATTACCTTAAAACTTGGAGCAGGTTTGGCTTCGAAACCAAAGCGGGAAGCCGCAAATCAAAGCACTGGTGAAATGTCTCACCGCGAAGTGTGGATAGTACTAATTGGTCTAATGTCCGGCATGTTCCTTGCCGCGCTTGACCAGTCCGTAGTCGGAGCAGCAATGCGAACCATCGCTGATGACCTGGGCGGACTTTCTATGCAGGCCTGGGCAACCACGGCGTACCTTATTACCTCGACCGTTAGCACACCAATTTACGGAAAGCTCGGCGACATTTTTGGGCGTCGTCCGCTGTTCCTGATAGCAATCTCGATTTTTGTGGTGGGTTCTGTTACCACCGGTCTTGCCAACAACATGTTTGAACTAGCTCTCTATCGAGCACTTCAGGGGCTTGGAGCAGGTGGTCTCTTCTCGCTAGCTCTGACGATCGTTGCAGACATTGTTCCACCGAGAGAGCGCGCTCGATATCAGGGCATGTTTCTCGCTGTGTTTGGCACATCATCACTGCTAGGACCAATCATCGGTGGCGCATTCGCTGGGTTTGATCAGCTGCTGTTGATCGATGGCTGGCGCTGGGTGTTCCTTATCAACATTCCAATCGGTGCCATCTCGCTTTTCATGGTGTTCAAATTCCTGCATGTCCCACACACCCCAAGACCTCAAAGGATTGACTGGTGGGGTGCTGTAACAATCGTCCTCGCAGTAGTCCCGGTTCTTCTGGTTGCCGAACAAGGTCGTAGCTGGGGTTGGACCTCTATTCCCACAATC
>DLOY01000087.1:0-578 GCA_002478545.1 Micrococcales bacterium UBA7472 | reverse complement strand
GTGATTCAGGTTGCTTACGGAGCATCACCAACGGAGGCAGGCCTACTGATGCTGCCGATGGTCGCAGGCATGATGACCGCAACCATCACAGCGGGCCGAGTGACCTCAAAGCTTGGGAAATACCGCATCTTCTTCAACACAGGAACCGCAACCCTATTCATGGGCTATGCCTACATGTTCTTACTTCTCACAGCTGATACGCCGATCTGGGTCGTATCAATTGGCATGGTGCTTATTGGTCTAGGGCTAGGGCAATTGATGCAAACCACAATGGTTGCCTCTCAGAACTCGGTTGAAGCGAAGGACATTGGTGTTGCCACCAGCACGACAACCTTCTTCCGCCAAATGGGTGGCACGCTGGGTGTTGCGGTATTCATGTCGATTCTTTTCAGTCAGCTGAAGGATCAGGTCTTGCTTGCCTTCGAAAAGCCGGAAGTTCAAGCAGGTTTTGCCGAGGCCCTGGCCGACAAGGAGCTCCTTGCTGATCCCCAGAATGAGCAGATCCTCAGGCTGCTTAGTGACCAATCTGGTGCCGATGCGATCTCGGAAGACTCCTCCTTCTTGATCGGCGCAGACGA
>DLOY01000031.1 GCA_002478545.1 Micrococcales bacterium UBA7472 | reverse complement strand
TCCTTCTTGATCGGCGCAGACGACAGACTCACCGCACCATTCAGAATCGGATTTGTGGAGTCATCTCTCGATGTATTCCTAATCGCTGGCGGAGTTGTCCTAGTGGCATTCGTTTTGAGCTGGTTCATCAAAGAGGTTCCACTCAGAACAAAGAGTGCATCAGCCGAAGCAGCTGCCGGGAATCACTAAAACCTAAAGCTACTTATACTGAGTGTTGACACGGGAGTTCGGTAAACCGGACTGAGAGGAAGACTGTAAGTCTTCGACCGTCAAACCTGATCTGGGTAATGCCAGCGCAGGGAGACATCTCTATCCCGTGCCTAACTGAGAAGAAAGGCACGAAATGAAAAAAATCGCGGCACTCGCACTATCAATCCTTATGCTCACCGGATGCGCTAGCGAACCGATTGAAACCAAAACTGTTCGGCTTGCAACCCACGATTCCTTCGTGATGACAGATGAGTTGATTGCAGAGTTTGAAGCGAGCACTGGGTACGAACTTGAGATTGTGAAGGTTGGCGACACTGGCACCCTGACCAACCAACTTGTGCTCACAAAAGATGCACCCATTGCAGATGCTGTCTACGGGATCGATAACACCTTCCTGGCTGTAGCGACAGAGAATCAACTGGCAGAGGAATTCGTAGCCATCAACTACGGCGATGTCTGCTTCAACTATGACGTTGAATGGTTCGAGGCCAACAAAGTGACCACTCCGACCTCGTGGCGAGATCTTGGAAACGAGGAGTACAAGAACCTCACGGTGATCTCCAACCCACTGCTGTCTTCTCCCGGACTCGCTTTTCTAGCAACCACTCACGCGGGCTTTGAAACCAGTGCTGAGGTATTTGCCTACTGGAGATCGCTGCGCGATAACGGTCTGAAGATCGCGGCCTCTTGGACTGATGCCTACTTCACCGACTTCACACGATACGGCGGAAAGTATCCGATTGTGCTCAGCTACGCCTCCTCGCCCGCAGCAGAGTTGGTTGAAGGTGTTGAGGGATCCAAGGCGCTTCGTGATGAGTGTTTCCGACAAACTGAGTACGCCGGAGTCTTGAACAAGGCCCAGAACCCAGAAGGTGCAAGGGCGATTGTCGAGTTCCTCAAGGCAGATGCCTTCCAGTCATCATTGGCTTGGAACATGTTTGTCTACCCGGTTGCAGATGTTGAGCTCCCTGCAGAATTCCAAACCACGGGTGCTCCAGCGAACAGCACGATTGGAGAGAATCTCGACATTCAAGGCAACCGTGACAAGTGGTTAGAGGACTGGTCGGACGTCTTTGACAACTAGTCTTGAGCTATTACTCACCACAGCGTTTATCGCGGTGGTGAGCTCTGGCTTGAGTGTGCTGGCTGGTCTACCGATTGGTTTCTGGCTTTCATCCTTGCCGCCGAATTACGCCCGGATTGTTGCAACACTGGTGACGATTCCATTTCTGCTTCCACCGTTCTTGATTGGCATTTCGGTCTCGATTTACACTGGTGCGCTCGAACTAAATTCCTCCAACGGAATTCTTCTTATTCTCGCAACGCACACACTGATGAATGCGGGATTTATAGCGAGAGTGGTGGCATCCAAATCTCTAGAGCGGGACCAAATAGACGCGGCCAAATTGGATGGTGCAACTCGCCTGCAACTTCGTTGGTTTATTCAAATTCCACAACTGTTGCCCGCAGTGGCGAGCGCGGCACTACTGGTAGCCCTCTACTCGTCAACCTCATATGGTCTAGTGCTGACCCTTACCGACGGCAAAGTCCAGACCCTTGAAACTGAGATCTCATTGAGTGCGCTTCAGTATCTCGACTTGGAGCAGGCGAGCCTTCTCGCTCTGATGCAAAGTGGACTGACGATTTTGTTCTTCATCGCGGCGACAAGATTCAGCGCAAATCCTGGCTCTTTGTCAGAGATTGAACAAGGTCCAATCAGTCCTGGATTGCCATCTCGCCTGTCAGGGGTATTGTTTTCAGCCGCTGTCCTCATGGTTCTACTCGCGGTATTGCTTCGATCCAACTGGGGAGACGGAGTTGTTGCAAACCTACTCAACCTTGGTTCCAAGGGGACTAGGTCCATGCTGAACATATCGGTTTTGGATGCGGCACTGAACAGCGTGAGAAACGCAATTCTGGTTATTGCGCTGGTAACCCCGATGGCTTGGCTGCTGGCAAAACGAGAGAGGTCAAGGCTAATTTCGATCCTGCCAGCGGGAGTCTCTCCGGTGGTCCTGGGATTAGCGGCCCTGGCGATTTCTGGCTATCTTCCGCGGGAGGTGACCAGCGGCTGGCTATTGCTTCCTCTGGTGCAGGTCTTGTTTGCACTGCCCATTTGCTACCAAGTCTTGCACCCCGCCAGGCAAGGCTTCGAAGTCGAGCAAAGGGAAGCGGCGGCATTAGATGGTGCAGGAGCGCTGAAGGGCTTATGGTTCATTGAACTGCCCCAGCTCAAAAGATCGATAGCGCTCGCTGCGTCTTTTGCTGGACTAACTTCACTCGGGGAGTTTGGAGCGGCCAGCTTTCTGGCATTTGGAAGTAATGAAACCCTTCCAATAGTTATGTATCAATTGGCAGGTCGTCCCGGTGGGGATAACTTTGGAATGGTTATGGTCGCTGCAGCAATTTATATTCTGCTTACGGCATTGATTGTTTGGCTATTGGCTAGGCCCTCGAAAACTCACAGTTGAGCTTTTGCAACCTCGCCTCGATGGTGAGGATCGATTCAGGGTTTTGATCGATGAGAACGAAGTTCCTACCTAGCTTGTGAGCCACTGCTCCCGTGGTACCAGATCCGGCAAAAAAGTCGAGCACTAGATCACCAGGTCTTGAACTGGCTGTAATGATTCTTGAAAGGATGCCCTCTGGCTTTTGAGTCGGATAACCGGTCTTCTCTTTACCCGTAGGTGACACGATGGTGTGCCACCAAACATCGGTTGGAAGCTTCCCAAGCTCTGCCTTTTCTTTGGTGACAAGCCCTGGGGCCATGTATGGCTCTCGGTCGACTGCGCTTGAGTCGAAGTGATAGCTCTTGGGGTCCTTTACGTATACCAAGATGGTGTCGTGCTTTGCTGGCCAACGCGACTTACTGCGAGCGCCGTAGTCATAAGCCCAGATGATTTCATTCAGGAAGCACTCCCTGCCAAATAATGCATCTAGTAACACCTTTGCGTAATGCGACTCTCGATAGTCGAGGTGAAGGTAGAGAGTGCCATCGTTAGTCAGAAGTCTCCAGGCTTCTTCAAGGCGAGGCTCTAAGAACTCCCAATAGTCGGCAAACGCGTCGTCATAGGAGAGCACCTTCTCAACAACCTGCTCATAGCGAGTCCCCTTGAATCCAAGTCGACCTGACTCACTGACCCGTGATTTGGCTGTAGACCGGACCTGCTCTCTGCCGGTGTTAAAGGGTGGATCAATATAAATCAGCTGAACACTATGTGAGGGCATAGATTTAAGTAGCGGGAGGTTATCCCCCAACAGAACGCGATTCGCTGACACGTTAGAAGGTTAACAGCATGGAGCCCAAGGTCTCTCACGATTCAAACTCTCACCGCTTTGAGATTCACCTTGGTGATGAGCGAGTGGGTCTGATGGATTACAGCCTTCGCCCCGGCGAGATCCACCTAGTCCACACCGAGGTAAATCCCGAGCACCAAGGCAAGAACCTGGCCGCTATTTTGCTTCGGGAGTCACTTGCAACAATCCGTTCCGAGAACTTGGGCAAGGTAGTTCCAGTTTGCTCCTACACAGTCAAGTACATGGAGAAGCACCCTGAGACTCAGGATCTACTGCTGAACCCAATCGAAGATGCGATAGCTGCTTGCCGCTGGCCAGGGGCTAAGAACTAGTCCCAAGTACTGGGGGCAGGCTCTTTACCCTTTGGGAGCTGAACATCTGCCGCCCATCTGAGAACCCACTCGGGCAATACTGGCTCGTCACCAGGCCAACCGCCGGACCCCTCCATAACCTCTTTTGGGGTGAGGATTCCCCAACTTCGCTTCAGAAATCTTCCGCGCATGATTGCTCTGGCATAGATCTCACCGTTTCTCACAAAGCGCTGCTCTATGTAATAGGCGATGTCGTCCCAGCCGATGACCTTGGTCTCCAGGTCAAACTTTTGCCACGGCTCCAAGGACTTGCGATAGGTGATCGTGGAGTTGACCACAATCGGGTACCAACCCAGCTTTCGCCACTTCTGCCAAAACCCAGTTCTCAGACCCTGGTCGTAGCGACCCAAGTCCATCAAAGTCAAAAAGACTCCGTTGTTCATGTGGTTGTAGATGTCTAGGTCGGTTGGCCAAACCCTCAGGCTGATGCTTGATACCTGATCAATGCGCAGCTTTGATCTACGCCTGTAGGTCATTAGGACATACAGGATGCGGAACCAGAGTTTCACCAGATAACTACGCGTTCTTCAGGCTTGAGGTACATCTCGCTGTCTGCTTCAACACCAAAGGCCTCGTAGAAAATGTCTAGGTTCTTCACGACCTGGTTACATCTGAATTCAGCCGGCGAGTGTGGGTCGGTGGCCAAACGCTGAATCGCGATCTCGTCACGGCTCAGGGTTCTCCAGCACTGGGCCCATGCCATCAAGAAACGTTGCTTGGCGTCATAGCCATCGATAACCTCTGGCTCCCTATCACCTAGCCACAGCAGGTATGCCTTCCAGGCAATACCAAGGCCACCAAGGTCACCAATGTTTTCACCGATGGTGAGCTCGCCATTGACCTTGTACTTGTCATCTAGCTGAGCGGGAGAGAGTGCGTTGTACTGCTCGATGAGTGAGCGGGTGCGGGCCTCAAAGGCCTTGCGGTCTGCCTCGGTCCACCAAGAAACCAATCTGCCATCGCCGTCGTATTTCGAACCCTGGTCGTCAAAACCGTGACCGATCTCGTGACCAATTACGGCTCCGATTCCGCCGAAGTTCATGGCCATGTCTGCCTCTGGCGAGAAGAACGGAGGCTGCAGGATTGCCGCTGGGAACACGATCTCGTTTAGCCCTGGGTTGTAATAGGCGTTCACAGTCTGCGGGGTCATGTGCCACTCTTCACGGTCGATCTTGGAACCGATCTTGTTGGCGTGGTAGTCAAATTCCCAACTGTTGACGTTGGCAACGTTTGTGACAAGGTCCTCACGAGAAATCTCGATGGAAGAGTAGTCCTTCCACTTCGATGGGTATCCAATCTTTGGATTGAACTTGGATAGCTTTTCCAGAGCCTTCACCTTGGTCTCATCGCTCATCCAGTCCAAGGCCTTGATGCTCTGCTCGTAGGCCTTGATCAGGTAGCTGACAAGCTCGTCCATCTGAGTCTTCGACTCGGCGGGGAAATGCTTATCGACGTAAAGCTGGCCCACTGCTTCACCGAGGCCACCTTCCACCAAGGCCACTCCACGCTTCCAGCGAGGACGATTAACTGGCTGACCGGTCAGCTTCTGGCCATAGAAGGAGAATCTCTCCTCTACGAATGCGCTTGAGAGATATGGTGCATAAGACCGAATCAAATCTGATGCCATCAGGAGCTTGAAAGCGTCGAAGTTCTCTAGAGTCAGGAGCGCGGAGAGTCCCTCGAAGAAGGAAGGCATCATCACAACGTTGTTATCGAGCAGGGTTGACTTCAGTGATGCCCCGGCCAAATATTCCGACCAGAGAATGTTGGCGCTGAGAGCTTTCAGTTCGTCAATCGACTTCAGGTTGTAGGTCTTCTCAGCATCGCGAGAGTCAACGCGGTTCCAGTGAACCGCGGCAATCTTTTCCTCTAGCGCATAGACGGACTTCGCAGCAGCGTCAGCATCAGCCTTGTCCCAACCAGCAAGCTCAAACATCTTGGCCAGGTGTGGTAGGTATGCCTCGCGAATTTCCTGGTACTTCTCATCGGTGTAGTAATCCTTGTCGGGAAGACCAATACCGCCCTGATATAGATGTACTAGGTAGCGCTCAGGGTTTCCTGCATCGTTGTCAACATAGGAACCCCAAAGACCCGATACACCGGCACGCTCAAATGCGCCGATCATCTGGAAGAACTCGGCGTAATCCTTAATCTGTGAAATGCGCTCTAGGCCAGGCTTGAGTGGCTCAGACCCTAGCTTCTCGATTCGCTCTTCATCCATGAAAGAGGCGTAGAGGTCACCGATTTGCTGAGCTACTCCCGGGGCGGGGCTCTTGGCGACATCCTCGATGATTCCTCGCACGGCTAGCTCAGAGTCGTCCCTGAGCATGTGGAAGGACCCGTAGAGAGCCTGATCTTCTGGAATCTCGGTCTCGTCTAACCAACGTCCATTGACGTGGCGGAAGAGGTCATCTTGTGGCTTAACTTCGTGCTTGATTGCGCCTAAATCTAGGCCTGGCTTCATCGACATAGCCCCTAGTCTAAGCACCTTTTAGCTGATTAGACTGGGGATATGGCTCTGAACAAAATCATCCTTTATTACTCTTTTGCTCCGGTAGAGGACCCAAAGGCGGTCATGCTGTGGCAAAAGACGCTCTGCCAGGCCTTGAATCTCAAGGGTCGAATTCTGATTTCGAAACACGGTATCAATGGCACCCTCGGAGGTGACATGGAGGATTTGAAGAAGTACTGCAGAGCCACCAAGGAATACCCAGGTTTTGGTAAGACCGACTTCAAGTGGTCGGAGGGAACCGGCAACGATTTTCCACGACTGAGCGTGAAGGTCAGAAACGAGCTCGTTGCATTCACCACCCCGGAAGAGGTCAAGGTATCTAAGGCCGGAGTTGTAAATGGCGGTAAGCACCTAAAGCCTCACGAGGTCAATGCCCTGGTTGAAGAAAAGGGTGACGACGTAGTCTTCTTCGATGGCAGAAACGCCTTCGAGGCCAAAATCGGCAAGTTCAAAAATGCAGTTGTGCCGGATGTGCAAACTAGCCATGACTTCATCAAAGAAATCGAGAGCGGCAAATACGACCACCTCAAGGACAAGCCGATTGTCACCTACTGCACCGGTGGGATTCGCTGCGAGATCCTCTCCGCAGTGATGATCAACCGAGGTTTCAAAGAGGTCTACCAGATCGAGGGTGGCATAGTCCGCTATGGGGAACGCTTCCGCGACAAGGGTCTGTGGGAGGGTTCGCTCTATGTCTTCGATGGCCGCATGAATGTGAACTTCTCGGACGAGGCAAAGACCATCGGCGAATGTGAAGCTTGCAAGCAGCCCACCTCAAGTTTCAGAAACTGCTCTGACCTTGGGTGTCGGGATTTGATTTTGCTTTGCGATCACTGCAATTCAAATCCGGCAAACCTCGCCTGTAAGCCTGAGCACACCAGAGGCAAAAGACTTCAAGAAGTTGGCTAGAACTAAACCCCGTCCGGAATCGGACGGGGTTTAGTTTTTTACTCAGTTAGTGGTTGTGGCCGCCGCGTTCGCCGCGCTTACCCTTACCTTCTTTACCGTGACCGTGGCCCTTGCCCTTGCCGTCCTTGTGGGCTGGCATGTTGGCTTTGGTCTCGGCCGCAACGGTTGCCGAGTAGGCAACGGTTAGCGGCTTGGAAGAGATGACAGTTGCAACACCCGCATCGTCAACCGTGATGGTGACGATTGCCGGTGCCGAACCATCGGATGGGTAAAGGGCAACCCTGGTGGTGCTACCGGCGTCGCCAGCAGGTAGGCGGAGAGACTGAGTCAAAGTGGAACCGCTGATTGCGGCGTCATCGTGACCACGACCCATACCTAGGTGAACACGGTGACTGTCAGTTGGAGCAACCGCGGGTGCCGTTTCCCCATCTGCCAACACATACGCACTGAAATAAGCACCCATGGAAACTGCTCTTGAACTGGTCACCGTCGAAGGAATTCCGGTGATAGTTGCCGAGATGGTCGCATGGGCGTGATCGCCGCGCTCGTGCTGGTGGCTACCAACAGTTGCGGAGCTGGAACTTGCCGCCTGGGACGGGATAGCCATTGCTACACCGCCGGCGGTAATTGCTGCTGCTAGTGCAATTGCTGCACCGGTTGTCTTCTTCATGATTCTCCTTGTCTTTGGTGACAGGGACGAAGTTAGAGACGAAAAATCCAAATCATGCTGAAAGTCAGGATGCCTTGCCCTAACTGCCAGCTAGAACTCAGAAAAGTCTCTTGTCTGATAGTTGGCTCAGAGAAACTTCCATCGTTTGAGCTCCCAGCCAAAGCGAATTGAGAGCAGCCTCAGCACAACGATCGCAACCGCGCCAATCAAAACATCTAGCGACTCAGGGATCTCTAGGTAGCTAAGGAGCACCACTAGCCAGCCACCTGTGAAGGCCAAAACAGCATAGGGCTGGTGGTCGTGGAAAGCTCTCGGGACTTCGTTTACCAAGACATCTCGGAGCACACCACCAACTGTTGCTGTGACAACACCCATCAGAACTGCAACCATAGGAGAGGCGCCAGCCTGCAGGGCAACGTGTGTCCCACCAGCCGCGAACGCACCCAAGCCGATTGCATCTGGAATCAAGATCGCCTTTTCCGTGAGGTCGATGTGGCGAGACTTGAAGAAGAACGGTAACGCCAGGCCAATACCGATTAGCGCCCAAACCCAAAACTCTTGTTCCACCCAGAAAAATGGCCTGCGGTCTAGCAATACATCTCTGAGCGTTCCGCCGCCGAAGGCGGTGATGAATCCGACCATGACAACGCCCACTAGATCAAACTGCTTTCGAGCAGCTTCGATGATTCCAGACAGAGCAAATCCAATGACCCCGATGATTTCGAGGCTAATGATTAGGAATTGGGTAGTGATGGGATTCCCCCTTACGTGCGCGAGGCGGGACTTGAACCCGCACGTCCTTGCGGACACTGGCACCTGAAGCCAGCGCGTCTGCCATTTCGCCACTCGCGCCAGGCCAGCAATTAGTTGGCCGAGCGCATTGAGATTAGCAGAGAAATAGCGGTCTCGGGAAGGGTCGCTGGGTAGACTAACCAACACCTGAGCGCGCAAGGAAGAGGTCTCGGTTGAGCTTTTTGGAAAAGGCTGAGGAGCGCATTGAGCTGGCATTTGGCTCGGTGTTCGCTCGGCTATCTAAAGCCGAGTTACAGCCGGTGGAGATCACCCAGGCTGTGCGCAGGGCCATGGATCACGCGGCCAAGCAAATCGACCTCACCCGAGTCTTAGTTCCTCACCGCTACCTAATCTTGGTTTCGGGTCACGACTCGGCTCGTATTTCGCCTGCCATGCTGCTATCGATCAAGACCGAGATTGCAATGCATGCGGCCAAACAGGGGTATCGCCTAGCTGGTGAACTCACCCTGAAGTTAGAGGTGGACCCAAAGCTCCCTAGAGGACAGGTTCGAGTCGGCAGCGCAACCGCTGGTAGCTCAGTTCAGTGGGTTGCTGCCTTGATAGTTGCTGGCAAGAGGCTGCCACTTCAAAAGGGCACCACCACAGTTGGCCGAGATCAGAGTGCGGACATCGCGATTGACGATCGAGGTTTGAGTCGAGTGCACTTTGAGGTTGCTTGGAACGATCAGGGTGCTGCGGTTCGAGACAAGGGTTCAACCAATGGCACCTTCGTTGACGGCATCAGGATTCAAGAGGTTGCGCTTACTAACGGCAACAAGATCACGGCCGGTCGCAGTGAATTTGTGTTTGAACTGATCGCGAGGGAGTCTCAGTGAGTGAACTTGCGCTATTCCTGGTTCGAATCGGCTTCGTTGCCGTGCTGTGGATCTTCATCCTCAGCCTGCTTTCGGTAATTCGTGCCGACCTCTACGGCCGTCGTGTAATTAGCAAGATTGCGAAGCAAAACGCCCCCAAGCTTCCTGGCGGTCTACCCGGATCGGTGGCTTCGTTGGGGCTAGAGGACTCCGACAGTTTTGAGCCCACCCACATTGCAATTCTCTCGGGTCGAACTGCCGGCACCAGCATGGAGCTTGAGGACAAGACGGAGATTTTGATTGGTCGAAGTGCCGGTTGCGACCTGGTGCTCTCGGATGAATTCTCATCCAACACTCACGCCAAGCTAATCAAGGTCGGCGAGGACTGGGTGCTGCAGGATCTGAGCTCTACCAATGGCACATTCCTGGATGGTCGCAAAGTGACAACCCCAGCCACCATCAAGGCTGGCATGACCATTCGAATCGGCACCACAAACTTTGAGTTGAGGTCATAAGCCTTGGCAATCAAAACCGTGGGCTATGCGGCAAGCGACATCGGTAAGCACCGCAGCTCCAACCAGGACTCCGGCTACTGCGGCTATCAACTGTTCTTCGTCGCCGATGGGATGGGTGGTCATGCTGGTGGCGACATTGCATCCGCAATTGCTTCACAGCGCATCGCACTTGCGGATGCCAAGAGTGAAACCGTTGAAGAGGCGATTGAGTCTTTGAAACGGGCAATCCTCGAAGCCAATCAAATGCTCTCGGCCACTGTGGTTGATCACCCTGAGTTAGAGGGGATGGGAACTACCTTTTCGGGCATGCTTCGGCATGGCAATCAAATGATCATCGCTCACATCGGCGATAGCCGCATCTACCTGGCGCGCGATGGTGAGGTGAAGCAGATCACCAACGACCACACCTTCGTTCAGAAGCTAGTTGACATGGGCCGCATTACGCCGGCGGAGGCCCTCGTGCACCCGCGCCGAAGCGTGCTGATGCGTGTGCTTGGAGATGTGTCGGCGGACCCTGAGATTGATATTGCTATTTATGACGCCATGCCAGGCGATCGCTGGATGCTCTGCAGCGATGGCTTATCCGGTGTTGTGCCGGATGGAGTCATGAATCGTATTCTCACCTCCAAGGTTCCGACCGAAGAGGCCGCCGAGCTATTGGTCGGGGAGGCCTTAGAGTTCGGAGCTCCAGACAACGTCACCGTTGTGATCACGGATGTGGTTCGCTCAGCGGTGCAAACCGAGATTGAACCGGCCGCACTATTTGTTGGATCCGCTGCCAACGAGGTTGTAATTGAAGAGCGCAAGGGCAGCAAGATTCTGCGCTTGTTCTCGCCAAGAAGTCTTCTGGATCTGCTGCAAACCCCAGAGGATCCAACCCAATACGCACCAGAGTCCGAAGAACTCTTGAACAAAATCCTTTCGGAGACCAGACGCAAAATCCGTTTCAAATCAGCACGAATCATTGCGAGCTGGCTGCTACTCGCTTCAGCCCTTACCGGCATCGGCTACATCGCCTACGAATACACCCAAACCCGGTACTACGTCTCAAGCTTTGAAGGCAACGTCACCATCTATCAGGGCATACGTGAATCACTTGGCCCATTCAAGTTCTCCAAGCCTTATTTCGTCTCCGAAATTGAGGTCGGAACTCTCTCCGTTTTCCAACAGGATCTGATTGAGCGCTCAATCTCGGCTGAGTCCCTAGAGGATGCCGAGCGAATTTTGGATCAGCTGCGTGAGGCCCAAAATGAGTAATACATCTCTCACCTCAGCGATACCCAAGCTTCTCAAGGCAGTCCCTCGCTCACGCAATTTCGAAGCGGTGCTGCTGTTCTGGGTCTCTGGGATTTTGGCTTTTGCGCTCGCTCAGATTCAGCTAGCGGTGCTTCAAAAGATGCAGCTTTCGCTGCTGTTCTACTGGGCGTTACCGACTCTCGGTGCGCTGGCTGTTCACCTCGTGCTTCGAAAGCGCGCGGTGAGTGCAGATGGTCTAATCTTGCCGCTGGCCTTCTTGCTAAACAGTCTCGGCATCGCCATGATCTATCGCCTCGACCTAGCAGAGGCAGCAAGAGGCGGAACTGCGCTATTTGCAGACCGGCAGGTGTGGCTTTCGGTTTTGGCCATGGGCATTGCGGCCTTGGTTATCTGGCTGGTCCCGAATCACCTGGTGCTCAGGCGCTATCCATACATCGCTGGAATTGCCGGGTTGGTGCTGTTGATCTTGCCTGCACTCCCGGTGATTGGAAAAACCCGAAACGGCGCAACCCTCTGGATAGGCATTGGTGACTTCACCTTCCAACCGGGTGAAATCTCGAAGATTCTGCTGGCGATTTTCTTTGCTGGCTACTTGGTATCTCGCAAGGACTCATTGAGCGAAATTGGCTCCCGAGTGCTGTGGATGAGGGTACCGAGAGCCAAGGACCTTGGTCCGGTCTTGGTGGTTTGGTTTGCAACCGTTGGAATCCTGGTTTTGCAGCGAGACCTTGGAACCTCAGTGCTCTATTTCGGATTGTTCTTGGTGATGATTTACACCGCCACCGGTCGAGCGTTCTACGTTGGGGTGGGGGTCACCATGATGCTCACTGGAGCACTGGTGGCATCAAGGCTCTTCGATTATGTTTCAAGGCGTTTTGATTCCTGGCTCGATCCGCTTTCCGTTGACAACTACAACGCCGCAGGTGGCAGCTACCAATTGGCGCAAGCCTTGTTTGGTATGGCAAATGGCGATGTGATTGGAGCTGGCCTAGGAGGCGGCTTCCCACAGCTAATTCCTCTTGCCGAAAGCGACTTCATCCTGGCGGCATTGGGGGAAGAGCTCGGCCTAGCGGGTGTGTTTTCGATCCTTGCTGTATTCCTACTGCTTATCTATCGAGGCCTAAGAATCGCGAACTCGCACTCCGATGACTTCTCCAAACTGCTAACCACTGGCCTGTCATTTGTGCTCGGCCTGCAGGTCTTCGTGGTTGCCGGCGGCGTTATGGGACTGCTGCCGCTTACCGGACTAACTGCACCGTTCTTGGCAGCCGGTGGATCCTCACTGCTTGCAAACTGGGCTCTGGTGGCACTACTTCTTGTCATTTCTGATTCCTCCACCAGGAGGGTGGCATGAATAGACAGGTTAGGAGAGTTGGACTAGCGCTAGTTGTGATGTTCTTGGCGCTGTTTCTAATGGCCAGCTCGATTCAGGTGCTCAGAGCGGACTCGCTCTACTCCGATTCTCGGAACGTAAGAGCCTCATACGAGACCTATAAGACTCAGCGCGGACCAATCTTGGTTGGCGGCGTGCCGGTGGTTGAATCGGTGCCGTATAACGACGCCTACCGATTCCTAAGAAACTACGAGTCGGTCATCTACTCCCCTGTTATTGGCTACTTCTCCTTGTTCTCCGGATCAAATGGTCTTGAGCGAGCCATGAACTCCTACCTATCCGGTCAGTCATCGGCTCAGTTCTTTGAACAAATCAACGCGCTGCTTGATGGCAAACCGGTTATTGGAGCTGCAGTTGAGCTAACCCTGGATCCCGCGATTCAGCGAGCTGCTTGGGATGCCTTGGGCAATCGAAAAGGTGCGGTGGTTGCGATTGAACCCAGCACCGGAAGAATTTTGGCGATGGTTTCAAAGCCAACCTTTGATGCCAACCAACTTGCCGGTCACCTGTATGAGCCCGTCAACGATGCCTACCAGCTGTATGACAAAGACGAGGATCAACCACTTATCAATAAGGCAATTGCCGGTGATCTCTATCACCCAGGGTCTGTCTTCAAGTTGGTTGTGACCGCAGCGGCACTTGAGTCTGGCCAGTTCTCCACAACCACCCAGTTCCGCAACCTCAAGAGCTACACACTGCCTGGCACTCAAACTGCAATTCGCAACTCCGGAGGTTCAACCTGTGGCAAGGGTGACACCGTCACTCTTGAGGTCGCGCTCATAAAGTCATGCAACATCCCATTTGCAATGCTTGCCACCGAGCTTGGCGATGATCGAATCCGCGCCATGGCAGAGCTTATGGGATTTGGGGCTGACCTGAGCATTCCACTCAAGGTGACGCCGAGCGTCTACCCAGAAGATCCCGACCTGTCTCAAACTGCGCTGACCGGATTTGGCCAATTCGATGTTCGAGTGAGCCCACTGCAAATGGCTATGGTCTCCTCCGCAATCGCTAACCAAGGTGTGATGATGCAACCGCAGCTGGTCGAGATGGTGGTCGCCTCAAACCTAAATGTCTTGCAAGATCCCGAGCCCAAGGTACTCTCTGTTCCATTATCAAGACTCAGTGCTGGCTACCTAACTCGAATGATGGTGGATTCGGTCGAGGTTGGCGCCGCGACTCGAGCTGGTATCTCTGGATTCGCTGTGGCCGGAAAGACTGGGACAGCTCAGAACGGACCAACCGATCCATACACACTTTGGTTCACCGGATTTGCGCCCGCCGAGGCACCCAAGGTGGCAGTGGCTGTGGTGGTTGAAGATGGCGGTGGCATTGGTCAGAACGGCACTGGAAACCAAATTGCAGCTCCAATCGCTAGAGCGGTTATGAAGGCGGTGTTGGAACGATGAAGCCTGCAGTTGGTCAGCTCTACGGCGATCGTTATCGCCTCAAGCTGCGCATCGCCATCGGCGGTATGGGTGAGGTTTGGCAAGCCGAGGACGAACTAATTCTTCGTCAGGTTGCCATCAAGATTCTGAAAGAGGAGTACCTAGGTGATCCGCTGTTCTTGGAGCGCTTCCGCTCCGAGGCTAAGTCAGCAGCATTGGTCGAGCACGAGGGCATTGCGAATGTTTATGACTACGGCGAGGACACCGGTAGTGCCTACTTGGTGATGGAGCTGGTGCCAGGCGAATCCATGTCGCGCCTAATTGAGCGCGAAAAACGCCTGAGTGAAGAAAAGGTCTTGGATATCATCGCCCAGACCGCTAGGGCGCTCTCCGCTGCACACGCCCGGGGTTTGATTCACCGCGATATCAAACCTGGAAATCTGCTCATTACCCCAGAGGGCAAGGTCAAGATCACCGACTTCGGTATCGCCCGCGTAGGTGATCAAGTCCCATTGACCAAGACCGGTCAGGTGATGGGCACGGTGCAATACCTAGCTCCAGAGCAGGCAACCGGTAAACCATCCACTCCTTCAACTGACCTTTACTCACTGGGTGTTGTTGCCTACGAAGCACTCGCTGGCAAGCGCCCATTCGGTGGCGAGAACCAGATGGCAATTGCTATGGCTCACATTAACGAGATGCCACCAGCCCTTCCCGAGGACATTGATCCCAGGGTGCAGAACCTGGTGCTTTCGTGTCTTGCCAAAAAGCCAAATCAGAGGCCTGAGTCTGCGAGCTCGCTAGCAATCAGAGCTGAGGCGCTGCTTCGCGAAAAACGCCGCCCGGGCTATAGCTCACCGAGCTATCCAGTCGGCAAAGACGAGACCACTGCAACCGAAATCATCCCAACCGACACCGCTGAGCTTCCAAAGGCACCAATCGTGTGGCCCTGGCTCGCGACCTTGGGGCTATTGCTCGTGACTGCGATTGTGGTGATTGTCGCGATCTTGTCAGAGCCAGACACCGACTCAATCCCGAGCCCAAGCCCCACTCAGTCCCAGACAGAAAAGCCGAGTGCCGAAGAGACTCCATCTGAGAGTGAGCCGGTCGAACCTGCCTCGGTGTTGATTTTGAGATCCGACATTATTGGCGAGAACCTCTCCGATGTCACAGCACGTCTAACCGAGCTCGGCATGAAGGTAAATGCAATTCCGGGCGAGCTCATCCCCGGCACCGATCCGAGAGTTAGAACCGTGTATGCGGTGTCACCGACGGGGAACATCGAGCGCGGCACCGTGGTTGATGTCACCTACTACGTTGGTGAAGTTTCTAACCTTCCGGTTGAGATCCCTGAGGACCCAGCAAATCCCGCATCGGAGTCAGGAAACGTAATCGAGGGTGAGACTCAAAGTGAGCCGGTGGTGGGGGATCAGTAAGTCGATGATGGACGAGTCCTAACCAAATTACCCGCAGATAAAACTAAACTTTTCCAAGGCAGAAAGAGCTGTTGTGAACGAAAACGAGAGACTGATAGCGGGGCGCTACCGTCTCGGGGCACTTGTGGGCCGCGGCGGCATGGCTGAGGTATTCGAGGGTTACGACACCCGCCTCGGCAGAACCATCGCCATCAAGCTTTTGAAGTCAGATCTCGCCAACGACGCGAACTTTGAGTCCAGATTCCGCCAAGAGGCACAGGCCAGCGCACGCATGGCCCACCCCACCATCGTCCGCGTTTATGACGCCGGCGAAGAAGAGTCTGTCGATGAAAATGGCCAGACCAGAAAGACTCCATTCATCGTGATGGAGTTGGTCCGCGGTCGCCTGCTGCGCGAACTAATTCACGAGGGTCCGGTAGAGATTTCGAAGGCCGTGAAGTACGTCTCCGGCATCCTCACCGCCCTTGAGGTTTCGCACTCGGCAGGCGTAGTGCACCGCGACATCAAGCCGGCAAACGTCATGGTCGTTGATGGAGACCAGGTCAAGGTGATGGACTTCGGCATTGCTCGCGCAGTGTCAGATAACTCCGCCACTCAGGCAGCAACGGCTGGAATCGTGGGCACGGCTCAGTACTTCTCTCCTGAGCAAGCTCGTGGCGAGGGTGTCGATGCTAGAACCGATCTCTACTCAACCGGCGTCATACTTTACGAGCTGCTTGCAGGTAGACCACCATTCCAGGGTGAGAGTGCAGTCTCCGTTGCTTACCAGCACGTATCAGAAGCAGCCGCGGCTCCGTCGCAGTTCAACCCAAATGTTTCCGCTGAGCTAGACGCTGTTGTGCAGCGCGCGATGAGCAAGAACAAGGAAGAGCGGTTTCAGTCGGCTGCCGAGTTCCGCGAGCACCTATTAGCAGCGAGCGCCGCGACTCCAACAGCTCCCAGAACTCAGGTTTACATTGCCGAGCAAACTGAGCTAATCACCAACCCTGTCAAGCCGATCACCTCGGAGCAGAGTGCGGTTGACGAGATTTTTGGTTCACTCCAAACCGCACCAACTCAGGCTGTAACCACAGAGGCAACCAAGCTCAATGCTGGTGTGCTCTGGGGTCTTGGCACCGGCGTTGCCGTGATCTTGGTTGGTCTATTGGTCTGGCTGTTCTCTTTGGGTGGCGCCTCGAACCCGTCGGTTAACCCAGGTGGAATCACGGTCGCAAATGTTGAGGGTTCGCTCTATGACGACGCCTACAACACCCTGATTGGCCAAGAGCTATTGGTCCTACGCGTATATGAGAAGAGCGACACCGTGCCCGAAGGTGTTGTCATCAGACAAGAGCCGATTGCCGGCACCAATGTCTTGGCCAACACTCCAATCACGCTCTATGTCTCCAGCGGTGCAACTGAGGTAGTTGTTCCGAACGTGATAAATGTCGCCGAGGCACAGGCCGTGGCCATGATCGAGGGTCAAGGTCTGACGATTGGCACCATCACCGTGGTTTCTTCGGCGACTGTGCCTGAGGGTGTGGTTATCGCGACGGACCCAGCAGTTGGTGGCCGACTGCCGCTTGGAAGCGTCGTGAACCTGACTCTGTCCAACGGTAAGGTTTTGGTTCCAGACGTGAGAAACCTTTCGGTTCTTGAGGCGCGAAGCATCCTTACTGCCCCAACCATCGGCTACACCGTGTCAATCGAGATAATCGATTCCGCCACCTGCACCGGAACCCCGGGCAATGTCGTAATCGAGCAGTCGATCTTGCCTGGTGAGGCAGCACAGCTTCAAAACATGGTGCTATACGTGCAGTGTGTGGGTGCGAGCCCAAGTCCGACGCCAACGCCGACTGAAACCACTCAGGGCTAGTTAGAAATTCTTGGGGAGAGGGTTTTGGCCTTCTCCACGGCTCCCTCTAGACCAAGTGTCTCAAGCCAGTTTGCCAGCATCAGATACCCACCCTCGGTCATGACCGACTCAGGGTGAAACTGGACTCCGTAAATCGGTTTGGTTTTGTGCTGGAGTCCCATGATTACGCCAGAATCAGTCTCACCAGTGACAACTAGTTCCTCAGGAACGGTGTCCTTTACTACAGCCAGTGAGTGGTAACGGGTGGCGTTGAAACCTTGGGGTAGTCCCTGAAAAATGGTGCTGTTCTGGTGGTTTATCTTGGAAACCTTGCCGTGCATCAACTCGGGAGCACTCTCCACGGTCGCCCCCATAGCCTCTGCGATTGCCTGGTGTCCAAGACAAACTCCAAAGACAGGGAACTCTTTCTCAAGAGCAAGCTTCACGGTTGGGATCGAGAGCCCAGCTTCAGCTGGCGTTCCGGGACCTGGAGAGATTAGGACCGCGTCAAACTTTGCAATCAGGTCAGGTAATTCGGCCTCGGAGACAGCATCGTTTCTCACGACCTCGGTCTGTGCACCCAACTGCTGGAGGTAGCCATTTAGGGTGTAGACGAAGCTGTCGTAGTTATCGAGAACAAGAATCCGAACCATTTGCGGAATAGCCTAATCCAGCCCCGATAGGTAAACTTCTACGCATGCCTGAATCACGTTCAAGACGCAAGCCAAAGTCCGAAGCTCCAGCACGCCCAGTAGTGGTTGGCGAGGAAGAGGCGGAAAACCCTACCTGGTACAAAGCGACCATGTTCGGTTTCATGATTGCCGGTCTTATCTGGATCTTGACCTTCTACATCTCCAGCGCCCGCTACCCACTAGGTAGCGCGACCCCGCTGGACCTGTCGAACTGGAACATCCTGATCGGCTTTGGTATCGCAATGGTCGGCTTTGTTATGACCACCAAGTGGAAGTAATTAGATCCACTGATCAACTTTGAGCAGCGTCGCAGCTGCTAGACCAACCCAAATTAGAACCAGGCCAATCGCTCTTTGAGTGCTGAAGCCTGGTTTTCTATTTGAGGCGTAGACCAGCGCCACCAACAAACCAGTGATCAAGCCACCGAGGTGGCCCTCCCAGGAGATTCCCGATACGAAGAATCCCATCGAAAAGTTGATGGCGATTAGAGCGAATATTTGTGAAGGGTTGCCGCCGAGGCTGCGCAGGATGATGAAGTAAGCGCCCATCAAACCAAATAGTGCTCCCGATGCACCAACTACCGGGACGGCTGGGTCGGAGAGCCACAAGACTGCCACCGAACCACCGATGATCGAGGTCAGGTAGAGCAGTAGGAAGCGAAGCGCTCCCAGCATTGGCTCAAGCTGGCGACCAAAAATCCAAATCGCATATGAGTTTAAAAGGATGTGCCAGGGGCCACTCCAGTCGTGCACAAAGCCCGAGGTGAGCATGCGCCAGGGCTCGAAAGGGGCGAAGATCGGCGCAAAGAAGAACTGATTGGTGAACAGATACCCCAGTGGGGATATCTGCCCGAGCCAAATCAGACCATTCAGCACCAGCAGCGCACTGGTGATTGGAGTTGCGGCGCCTTTGAGGCGAAGCATTAGACCTTTTCGATGGTGATGCTTGAAATCACGACGTCCTCTAGCGGACGGTCTCGACCATCGGTAGGAAGAGTCGCAATGGTGTCAACTACCTTGCGGCTTGCCTCATCAGCGACCTCACCGAAGATGGTGTGGCGACCCTGCAACCAGGTAGTTGGGGCAACGGTGATGAAGAACTGCGAGCCGTTGGTTCCAGGACCTGCGTTGGCCATAGCTAGCTTGTATGAGTCCTGGAAGGTTAGCTCTGGGTGAATCTCGTCACCGAACTGGTAACCAGGTCCGCCCATACCGGTGCCGGTTGGGTCTCCGCCCTGGATCATGAAGCCGTCAATGATGCGGTGAAAGATAACCCCCTCGTAGAGGCTCTTGCCGCTCTGCACTGCGCCAGTGCGAGGGTCCTTCCAGTCAATCTCGCCGGTGGCAAGGCCCTCGAAGTTGGCTACGGTCTTGGGCGCGTGAAGACCAAAGAGGTTGATCTTGATGGCACCGTGGTTAGTGTGCAGGGTTGCAACTGAAGTGTGTGAAGTCATGGTGTCATTCTGCCATGACGTTGTTGGGCAGTTTCTCTCTATTTCCCAGCGGTGGTTAGATTGAGGCATGAGCAATGTCGCCATCATCACCGGGGCTGGATCAGGATTTGGCCTTGACCTCTCCAAAGAGTTAGTTCAGCGCGGCTGGACTGTTTACGCAACCGACAAGGACGAGGCTGCACTTGCCAAGCCGGCAGCGCTTGGAGCGAAAACCCTACGAATGGATGTCACCTCAGATAGCGATGTCCAATCTGCTGTCCAGCAGGTGATTCAGGCAGAGGGTCGCGTGGACCTGATGGTTGCGAATGCTGGATTTGGAAACTTTGCGTCCATCGAAGAAACCACTCCTGAGAAGGTCCGCGCTTTGTTTGAGGTGAATGTCTTTGGTGTCGAGCGTTGCATTCGTGCGGTTTTGCCGCAGATGCGAGCTCAAAGAAGTGGTCGAATCTTGATGACGGCAAGCGTTGTTGCCCACGTCTCACTCGTTGGTCTTGGTTGGTATGCAGCCACCAAGCACTCGGTTCGTTCGATCGCCAACGCACTGAGGCAAGAGGTAAAGGCTTTGGGCATCAAGGTTTCGGTGATTGAGCCTGGCACCGTGAGAACCAATTTCGATCAGGTGGCTTTTGGGCACCTGAGAGACTCTCGCTCGATCAGTGACTACGACTCGGTAATGAATGGATTCAACAAGTACCTGGGTGGCCTGTATCGCAACTCGCCCGGACCAAAGCAGGTTGTGAAAACCATGGTTAGGGCGGCAACGGCCAAGAATCCGCGTCCGATCTATCCCGCCAGTTGGGATGTCCGAGCGCTCAAATTCGCCTTTTACGCATTTGGTCGGCGCATCGTTGACTCGGTAGTGCTGTGGCTAGCAAGGCACTAAAGCTCCCGGTTGGGAGCTGGGTGATTATTGTCGCGTTTCTGGCCTCTGGCACTTTGCACCTAATAAACCCAGCTGGATTCATGTTCCTGCTGCCCAATTGGACTCCAGAGCCATACCTGTTGATCTATCTGTCTGGCATCGCGGAACTCGCCTGTGCAATCGGGTTACTGCTCAGAAAAGACTGGTCCCGTTACCTGACAATCGCAACGCTTTTGGCAGTCTGGCCAGCGAACTGGTGGTTCGCGATAGACGCTTTGAATGGCGATCTGTTGTTGGCGGTAGTGGCATGGCTGAGGCTTCCGCTTCAGATACCACTAATTCTTTGGGCGTGGCGACACCCCGTGAAAACGGCTTAGGTCTCAAATTTTTTCCAGCTGACATTCAGAACAGCAACTAAATCTGGTGTTCGGGTTACCGAATAGGCACAAAATAGGCAGTTTTGTCTACAACCTACAAAAACAAAGCTAGAAATTTAGACGTTTAGCTATCTGAAATGCCATCTAACTGATAGCTGCCTGAGTAATCTGAAGCAGTAACCGCTTTCAGTGAAAGGGGGCTAAACGCAAAGGTGCGTTAGGTCGACGGTTGACTACGCCAGCGTTAGGAATGTTATGGCCCACCCAATTACCACCCCAGAAATCGTCATCGTTGAAATCGATGCAGAAACCAAAGAGCAGGCGGTTCGCCAGTTAGCTGAGAAATTGCTCGCGGCGGGACGCCTCACCGGTCTAGATGAGTACCTTGCTGCTGTTGCTGCTCGCGAAGAGCACTTCCCAACCGGAATTGAGGGTGGCGTTGCCATCCCACATGCCCAGAGCGATCTAGTGACTATCCCTTCGGTTGCGGTTGCAACCACCTCGAAGGGAATCGACTTTGGTGCTGATGACGGCGCCTCTCACCTGATCTTCTTGATTGCAGCTCCAGCCTCTGGCGAGAACACCCACCTTGAGATTCTTGGCTCACTCGCGCGCAAAATCATGCATGAGGAATTCCGTGACCGCCTGCGCGCGGAGACTGACGGATCTAAAATCGCAGAAATCGTCACCCAGGAGGTACAGAAGTAAATGGCAAAGATCGTATGCGTCACGTCCTGCATCACCGGCATTGCACACACCTACATGGCAGCCGAGGCCTTGGAGCAGGCCGGCAAGAAGCTAGGCCACGAGGTTCTAGTTGAGACACAGGGTTCGGCAGGTTCAAACCCACTAAAGCAAGATGTCATCGACTCCGCTGATGCTGTGATCTTCGCGGTCGACCTCGAGGTCAAGGACCGCAATCGTTTCAACGGTAAGCCATACATCCAGGTCCCAGTTGCCAAGGCAATGAAGGACGGCGTCGGACTTGTCGAGCAAGTTTTGGCCATGGCAGCAGATGGCACCGCACCCAAGGTTGGCGAAGGCTCAGCAGCTAAGTCAGCAGAAAAGGCTCCTTCTTCAGAACCAAGCCAGAAGAAGGGTGGCTTCTTCGGAAGCCTATTTGGCAAAAAGTAAAAATATCCCTGGTCGGCAACCGCCGGCTGGGAAACGCAATGGAGCTATAGGAGGCCCATCGTGACTAGCGCAAGCACTGGCACCAAGGTTCGTCAATGGTTGATGACCGGTGTTTCATACATGATTCCATTTGTTGCCGCAGGTGGAATTCTCATCGCCATCGGATTCCTGCTCGGAGCTATCGGGTTCGGAACTGACGGTATTCACGCGTACGACGCAGAGAAGATGCAGATTGCAGGTGACTACGACGTTCTAAACATCGGTTACTGGGCATTCGTTATCTTCTGGTTCGGTAAGGCTGCATTTGCCTTCTTCGTTCCAGTTCTAGCTGCTTACATCGCGTATGCAATCGCTGACCGCCCAGGTCTGGTCCCAGGTTTCGTAGCCGGTGCACTTGCTACCGGTCTTGACGGAAACCCACTGGGCACCGGCACCGGCTTCCTCGGCGCAATCCTCGGTGGTTTCATCGCCGGTGGTGTTGCTCTATGGATCAGCCGCTGGTCAGTACCAAACTGGATTCGTCCAGTTATGCCAGTAGTTGTAATTCCACTACTCGGCTCTCTAATCACCGGCCTTGCAATGGTTCTAGTTCTGAAGGCTCCAGTTTCAGCTCTAATCAACGGCCTCACCTCATGGCTTAACGGTCTATCCGGCGGTGCGCTTGCAGTTCTAGGTCTAATCCTGGGTCTGATGATGGCATTCGACATGGGTGGCCCTGTCAACAAGGTTGCTTACACCTTTGCCGTTACTGGTCTAGCTTCTGCTGGTGCTGCTGCATCCGCAACCGAGTTCCAGATCATGGCAATCGTTATGGCTGCTGGTATGACTCCTCCACTAGGTCTTGCTCTAGCCACCACCCTTCGCAAGAAGGCATTTAGCGAGTCCGAGCAGGAGAACGGTAAGGCTGCATGGCTACTAGGTGCATCCTTCATCTCTGAGGGTGCAATCCCATTCGCAGCAGCTGACCCAGCTCGCGTTATCCCATCGATCATGATCGGTTCCGGTGTGACCGGTGCAATCGTTGCTCTATTCGGCAACGAGCTTCGTGCACCTCACGGTGGAATCTTCGTGTTCCCACTGGTTAGCGACTGGTTCACCTATGTTCTCGCAATCGCCATTGGTACCGTAGTGACCGCTCTGCTGGTCCTGGTTGCCAAGGGCATCGGAAACAAGGCAAACGCCTAAGCACTAAATCAACAAGCAAGGCCCCTGGAATCCCAGGGGCCTTCGCTTTGCTTGCTAGCATTCGTTAGCTAACTAAATTAGGTGGGCTGATGCACGTAGCGATCTTTACAGATCTGCACCCAATGAGCCTTGGTGGACTACAAACCTCAGTTCGACTCCAGCGTAAGTATCTAGAGCGCATGGGTGTCGAGGTGACGATCTTCTCCTCCAAGAGCTCAAAAGCCGAACCTAGCGACAAAACCGTAATCCTCCCCTCGCGCAAAGTGTCTCCAGACGGCGAATACGCCACCATGTTCAACGTTCAGCGCGCCTACCAGGTTGCAAAAAGAGAGTTTGATCGACGCAAGATCGACATCATTCACCTTCAGGGTGACTTTGCCACCGCTGCGATTGCGCTGAAATTGGCTAGAGAATTTGACATCCCACTTATTCACCACGCGCACACAAACATCGACGTTGTACTGGAGCGCATACTCGGTAAGAGACTAAACGCCAGGCTATTTAACTTCGCTGCGCGCCTCTACACGTCGAACACTGGCCTTCCCAAGACTTCAGTCAACAATGGCTGGGAATACATGGCACTCACCTATCCCAACGCCGACCTGGTTATGGTCCCAAGCAATCACTTTGCCCAAACCATCAAGGACAAGGGGATTGCAAACAAGGTCGAAGTCATGCCCAATGGTGTTGACGATGACGCTGTTGCCAACATTGCCCGCAAACTACCGACCCCGGGCCAGCCCGTTCGTTTCATTTGGGCCGGTCGCTTTCTCAGGGAGAAGCGCCTGCTCCAAACAATCAGAGCGTTCAAGAAGGCTGGCTTGGAAGCGGAACTTCACATTTATGGCACCGGGCCATTGGAAAAGCCCGCCAAGAGCCTGGCGCGTACTCTGCGAATCTCTGACAAGGTGAGTTTCTTTGGCCGAGTAGATCGCGATCAAATGATGCAGGCATTCGCCGATTCAGATGTGGTGCTGCAAACCTCGATTGGGTTTGAAACCCAAGGTATGACCGTGTTTGAGGCTGCCGCATTCGGGACTCCAGCCCTGTGTTGCGATAAGCGAGTTGCTTCTGAACTGAAAGCTGGTCACTACTGGGTGACCGATGACGAAAGTATCGAGGCTCTCGCGGCTGCCATGCGCCAGGCCTTTGGAGATATCAGCTCCGGAAACGCCAAGCGTGACTCTTCAGATCCAGGTTGGCTGCTGCAATCTCGGATCACCGCAAAGATGGTGGGCATCTACACCGGCCTGATTCAGGCTCGGCGCTAACGCCCCAGAATTCGAAGCGGCAAGCGCAGCAATTTCAGGCGCTTGGGAGTTCTTCCCAATGGCTCCAGTTCAGCAAACGGCTCTCTGGATTTGGTCGCCAGCAACACCAGCAAAACCCAACCGGCTTCAATCAGGAGTCGAGATTCAGTCAGCGATTGAGCGGCAATTACCAAAAAGCCAAAGAGTGGATACAAATACAGCGGGCTAGTGTGTCTGACGGCTACTGCCCAGAGTCTCGCGAACACCGCAATCATGAGCCAGACCAAGAGCCCAAGACCCAGGATTCCCAACTGCATCCAGGTATCTAGATAGGCATTGTGGGCCTGGTACATCGGTACGCCATTGATACTCACTAGACCTTCGAATGGTTCAGTGCCGGGAATCCAATATCCGGTCCAGCCCCACCCTTCGAGTGGTTTCTCCCAGATCAGACCGAGGACCTTCTCCCAAATTTCAAATCTTCCCGTTGCATCTGGGGAGCGTCCCAATAGGTCAAATACCCAATCGCGGAATATGACGCCAAACAGGATCGCGATTGCTAATACCGCGAGCGCGACTCGATAGATCCGATGGCGTGTGGGCTTCGGACGGCCCTCAGAAAAAATGGCAACCAGAGCGGCAAAGGCAATCAAGCCAACCGCTACGGTCATGCCCGCACTTTTCGCCAGAATAGCCATCGCCACCGCCAGTGCTAGTGAAAGGCCCGGCAACCACTTGGATCTGTCGGTGACGATTAGCTCAATGAGGAAAAGCAAGGCACCCAGTACCGCTGTAAAGGCGAGCAGGTTGGCGTTGCCCATGATTCCTTGGATGCGCTCAAACTCAAAAAGATTCCCCTGAACCCAGAGATAACTGGCATGGGGAGGTTCTGATCCAGAGTAGTTAGGAAACAGCGGAGCGATTGGTCCAGTCATTGCCGCATATAGCTCGATCAGCAGTGAGCTGATGAGCAAGAACCGAATGGTGTTGCTAAGGATGTGGAGTAGCTGCCGCCAGCTGAACTGATTTGCCAAGAACAGGGCGAATAGGGTGGCGGTGATTTGTAGTCCGAGGGTGAGCAGGGTTATCGCCTGATACTGCGACCAAAGAACACTGAGGAGCATCAGCATCAAAAGCGCGGCAAGCGGGATGGGGATTCTCACTAAGGTCTTCCAAGGACTACGCAGAGCCAGCGCAGCAGCAGTCCAAATAGTTAGGGAAATTACTACGGCCGACCAACCCCACCAACTGATCGAATACCTGATTGCGTCAGGCGATAACACTGTGAACAGACCGACATACGCCAGCAGAGCAGCAATTTTGTAGCGTTTCGAAGTGCGGTCAAATGGGATCCGAATCGGTTGGGTGATTGGGATCGATGAGGTAATTGACTTCGCTGACATAATCTCTAACTGCCCAATGGGCTAGCTAAGGATACCGCCATAGACTTTGGACATGGACCTCAAATTCCCAGCCGTGACTAATCCTGAATCCGTCCCTGCGCTGCGCTGGGGAATCATCGGCCCTGGCGGCATTGCGAAGGTATTCATGGCTGCGGTTCAGAAGCACACCAGACAGCAAATCCACGCGGTTGCCTCGAGAACCCAAGGGCTGGCCCAGAGCATCGGTGCTGAGTTTCAGATCCCTTTGGTGCTCGATAGCTACGAGGAATTGGTTGCGCACCCTGAGGTAGACGCGGTCTATATCGCTAGCCACATGAAAGACCACTTCGAGCACGCGATGTTAGCACTAGGTGCGAACAAGCACGTCTTGATCGAAAAACCCATCACCTACCAGCCAGCTGAAGCGAGAGAGATCTTTGCAACGGCAAGGTCCAGGGGGCTTCTGGCCATGGAGGCGATGTGGACAAGATACTTACCGCAGTCGTATCTGATCCGAGAGCTAATCGCAAGCGGGCAACTGGGCGACCCCGAACTCCTAACTGCATCCTTTGCAACCGACAACAGAGCAATCCCGAGACTTTGGCAAAAGGGTGGAGGAGGAATTGCTTATGACATGGGCATCTACCCAATCGCAATTGCCCAACAGTTTTTGGGAAACCCGACAAAGGTAACGGCTCGTGGGCAAGTCACTGAGGCCGGCATGGATGCCGAATCACATGTGATTCTTGAGTACCAATCTGGCGCGCGGGCAAATCTTGTAATGTCCGGCATAGCCTCGTTGCCAATCACGGCCTCCTGCTCCTTCGAAAAGGGTTTGATCTTGATTGATGAGCCATTCCTAGCCCCATCTGGGATCCGCCTAAGAGACAAAGAGTTCTACTTCTCTGAAAAATCAATCAGAGATACCTCTGAGATCCAGGGACATGAAGGGTTGAGTTACCAGGCAACCGAATTTGCAAGGTATGTGGCGGAGGGGAGAACCGAGTCCCCGGTTCACACTCACGAAGATACCGTGGCAAACATCGAGGTTGCGTTGGAGATTACAACGCAGCTGGGGGCTAGCCCTTTTTAGGCAGTTTCAACTAGCTGAGCAACTCGCTGCGGAGAGATTCTTAGCAGCACGCCGATGTCACGCATGCTCAAGCCCTCGTCGCGCAGCCTGGAAACCACATCGCGGATTTCTCTGGAAGCTTCCTCTTGGAGTCGGCTAGCTTCACGCATCTTTTCTTGCGCCTGCTCAAGATCGCACATGATGCCAGGCATCGAGGTCTCAACTTTGACGATCACATCGCAACGATCAATGCCCTGATATTCGTGAACCAGGTCCTTGATCTGCTCGGTTGCAAGGTCAAGACGCTTGCTCGAAATCAGCAGATTGTCTAGCTCCGGGACGCGGACGCGCCAAGCGCCCGCCTTGCGTTCACACTCTGCTTTGATTTCCATCTTCAAAAGAGTATCAAAACAAGAAAAAATAATGTAGGGTTGTCAAGAATTATCAAGCCCCTCTAGATAAAAAGGATTCAAGTGGACATTTTCATCATCATTGCCGGATTTGCAGTTTCGGCTTTCACCGCATTCGCGTTCTTCAAGGCTGGCAAGTTCAAGGCCACCTCGAGCAAAGAGACTCTGCTTCAGGCAGGTTTCGGCTGGATTGAGAAGATTCCATTCGGTGTGGTCCGCCTAATTGCTTGGCTAGAAATCCTTGGTGCAATTGGTGTGGTTGTTGCTCCTATCGGTTACCTACTCGGCTACGCGTGGGCAATCTGGTTCGCAATCGCCGCAGCAGTTGGCTTGGCTCTCACCATGGTCGGTGCCATTTGGGTTCACGCAGCTCGCGGTGAAACCAAGTACACCCTGAAGATGAACCTCAACTTGCTAGTCGCCTCATTGGTGACCGCAGGTGGCTGGTTCGCCCTAACCCTGATCTAGAAACCGAAAAAGCGGGTCGGTCAGCCGACCCGCTTTTTCATTTAATCTGGCAAACTTCAAGTGATAAACGGAGGCTAAGCATGAGCAAGAAGTGGACTTTCTTGGGTCACCACGCTCACGTATTGATTGCCATCGACGCTAACCCGGACTACAAGATTGAAGAGTTAGCCCAAATTTTGGGTATTACAACGCGATCGGTTGTCAACGTTCTAAATGACCTGGTTGAAGGCGGATACCTGGATAAATCCAAGGATGGCCGTCGCAACCACTATGAAATAAATAGATCTCAGCCTCTTCGTCACCTAACGAGCGCAAACAAGACCGTTGGTGACCTAATTGAATACTTGGGCAAATTCGAATAAATCTTGGGGTTTTGGAATAATTAGAAAATAATAGAAATATATTTCTAGTAATTATTTTCTAATAAGGAGACCCTTGGACGTCCCACTCTGGCTTTGGCTAACCGTTTTTGGCCTGATTCTCGGCATGCTCGCCGTTGACCTATTTGCTCACCGCCACGCTTCAGTGATCTCTTTAAAGGAGGCTGCTTGGTGGTCGGTGGTGTGGGTGTCACTTGGAATAGCCTTTGGAGGTTTGATCTGGTACCTCTATGGCGCAGAGCTTGGACAGCAATACTTCGCAGGATTTGTGATTGAGAAGTCGCTTGCCGTCGATAACGTCTTTGTTTGGGCAATCATTTTCGCCGCGTTCTCGGTCCCGAGACAGTTCCAGCACCGAGTTCTCTTCCTTGGTGTTTTGGGAGCCTTGATTTTCCGAGGCATTTTCATCGCACTCGGCTACACGCTTATCAAGAGCTTTGGGTGGGTTCTTTACCTCTTTGCAGCATTCCTAATCTGGACAGGTATTCAGATGATGCTCAAGCGCAATGAGCACATGGACCCTACCGAATCCAAGTTCCTAAAGCTGTTCCAGCGCTTCATACCAACCGCCGACAAGTTCTATGGGCAAAAGCTCCTGGTCCGAAAGGCGGGTGTCGTTTTGGCCACACCGCTACTGCTGGTACTGGCTTTAGTGGAGTTCACCGACATCATTTTCGCGGTTGACTCAATTCCGGCCATCTTTGCCGTAACCGATGAGCCATTCATTGTGTTCACCGCTAACGCATTCGCTGTTTTGGGTCTTCGAGCCATGTACTTCCTGCTCGCAGATTTGATCCACCGCTTCGTTTACCTCAAGGTTGGGCTCTCGGTAATTCTGATCTGGGTGGGTATCAAGATGGCGCTTCACGATGTGTACAAGGTTCCAACCACCCTGTCCCTGGCAATCATTGTGGCAGTAATTGCCATCGCAGTGATTGCATCCCTGATAAAGACCAAGGGTCAAGCCCGTCACGAGGCTGAGGTGGAGCACAAGCAGGTGTTTGAAATCGCTACCGAGGAGGAGATTTCTGACCTCGAGCCATTATTTGGGAAGCGGACTAAGAGCTAATGCTTTGGGAGGTTGCGCTTCAGAACCTGACTTCCCCACCGGTATTGGCGTTTGCGCTTGGGCTTGTTGCCGTTGCGATCAAGTCTGACCTTCGTCTACCCGAGGCGGTGTATCAGGCACTCTCCATTTACCTGCTGCTTGGAATCGGAATCAAAGGTGGAGTCGCCTTATCGCAATCCACACCGGACGAAATTTGGTTGCCAATCTTGGGGGCACTGGGTTTAGGTGTAGTCATCCCTTGGTTGGCATTCCAGGTGTTGGGGCTAACAACGAAGCTCGACCAAATTAATCGTGGTGCGATTGCCGCTCACTACGGATCGACCTCCCTGGTCACCTTCACCGCTGCACTGATCTTCTTGGATGCACAGCAGATATTTGTTGAGGGATACGTCACCACTTTGCTGGCAATTCTGGAGATTCCGGGCATCATCGTCGGACTAATGCTGGCATCCAGGGGTCTAGGTCGCTCGGTCAACTGGGGCGAGTCACTGCGCGAGGTCCTGACGGCCAGATCGATCGTGCTGCTAGCCGGAGGTCTAGCACTTGGACTAGTTACCGGTACCGCCGGCTACGCAAGGATCGAACCTTTCTTCGGCGCTCTCTTCACAGGGGTGCTCACCTTGTTTCTGCTTGAGATGGGCATTGTGGCAGGTCGAAGAATCCCGGACATCAAATCTGCGGGCATTGGTCTAGTTGGTTTCAGCCTAGGCTTCCCACTTCTCGCAGGATCACTTGGGGTCCTGACTGGTCATCTGACAGGAATGGGCCTCGGGGGAAGTGCTGTTCTCGGTGTTTTGACTGCCTCCGCCTCATACATCGCTGCTCCTGCCGCCGTTCGATTGGCCCTGCCCGAAGCAAGTCCCGGAATCTATTTGACAGCAAGCCTAGGAATTACGTTTCCGTTTAATCTGATTGTTGGAATCCCGCTTCTGGTTTCACTAAGCGGACTAATGGAAGGTTTGGGGCTATGAATCTGAAGCAGCGAAAACTGGTGACGATTGTTGCCGAGGCCGCGCTGGAACCAAGACTGATTCGTGATATCACTGCACTAGGAGCGAAAGGCTACACAATCTCACCCGCGCACGGCGCCGGTCCACGAAATCAAAGAAATGGCGATCTCGAGGGTGGAAATATCAGGATTGAGATTGTCGTAAACAACGATGTCATGACCAAAGTTCTTGAACTCTTGGAGACAAACTACTTCCCGCACTATGCATGCTCCTGCTGGGTAAGTGCGGTCGAAGTTCTCAGGGATGAGCGTTACTGACGCTTCTTTTTGGGCCAGGTCAGAATTATCGAGCCAATTACAAGCCCCAGGAAAGGGATTATCCCGAGCGCCCAAGTGACGCTGATTCCCCAGGCAGCCAAAAGTCCCGTAACCACGTTGAAAACCATCGAGACCCAGAACTTGACTTTGCCTAGTCTGGTCAAAATAGCCATGGCAACAGTTAGGAGACTGAAAACAATCAGTCCGAGAAAAATCGCACTGACCAAGGCCGCTAGAGATTCCATGTCTAGATTCTGTCCTAACTAGCCCCTGTTTTTCTTATTGAAAAACAAAAGGACATGTGGGGCTAGAGATGCTAAAAACAGGGCAAGGTAAAACTCCCAGACATCTGATCCCAAAGAGACGATAAACAGTAGGCATAATCCAAGGTTCACTGCTGCGAGAACAAGGTGCCAGATCTTCAAAAAACCTCCCGAAACACCAAACCCCTGGCTAACCAGGGGTTTGGATGCGGTCAAAAACTAGTGGATACCTGGCTTTGCCTGGTCCTTGCACTTGCAGCTTCCTCCGCAGCAATCAGTCATAGTCAACATAATTACCACCTCCGATTTGAGTATAAGCCTGCACACCAAAGTTTCGTTCTGCAAGCAATAGGCTTCAGCCATGAAAATTACTGTCTCGACTTCTGTTTCGGCTCCAATCGCTGACGTGTGGACTGCATACGTCACACCAGAGGACATTATTCAGTGGAACGCTGCTTCGGATGATTGGCACACCACCTCCTCAACCGTCGATTTGCGGCCCGGCGGAAAGTTCAGTTCTCGCATGGAGGCCAAGGACGGAAGCTTTGGCTTCGACTTCGAGGGCACCTATACGAACGTGGTAGACCACCAGCTAATTGAGTACTCGTTTGGCGATCGTGAAGCTCAGATCAGGTTTGAAGAGCTTGACGGCGCAGTTCTAGTAACGGTTGAGTTTGATGCCGAGACTGAGAATCCTGTTGAGATGCAGCGCGAGGGTTGGCAAGCAATTCTGAATAACTTCAAGCGTCATGTCGAGGGCGAGTAGGGCGCTTCGTGCCCTGAGGGTGGTTAGGAAATGATATCGACACCAGGAACCGAGATCGACGAAATCATCGCGAGCCAGCCGGTTTGGAAAGGCGCCACGCTCGCCCAACTGCGCTCGATCATTCTTGAGGCATCTGAGGAAGTTTCTGAGGCCGTCAAGTGGAAAATGCCATCCAAACCACTGGGATCTCCAACCTGGGAGGCGCATGGGATCGTTTGTGTAGCTGACTACCTAAATAACGCGGTCAGGCTTACCTTCCCCAAGGGCGCTCAAGTAGCAGATCCCTCAAACCTCTTCAACGCTCGGTTAGATAGCAAGGTCGCCAGGGCGATTGACTTTACTGAAGAGATGGCCGTTGATTCTGAGGGTCTGCGCTTGCTGATTCTGCAAGCAATCGACGTCAACAAAAAGTAAAACCCCTCCCGAAGGAGGGGTTTTGCTTTGTGGAGACTAGGGGGGTCGAA
>DLOY01000091.1:3314-3805 GCA_002478545.1 Micrococcales bacterium UBA7472 | reverse complement strand
ACGGAGTTTAGGTAGAAACCATTGCCTGCAGCCGCGAAGGGGATAACCCCAGCCTCACGAAGTTTCTTTAGCGATGCACGCACCTGGGTGTAAACAGGGTTGGTATTGCAGTTGAGTAGGTCTTGACGGGAGGTTAGGCCAAGGATTCCAAATGACATAGAGACCGCAACGATGTTGTATTTCTCGCGGTTTTGATAGAAGTACTCAAGTGCTGCAACCACACTGCTGGGCTGCATGTCGGTGTTTGCCATCACGATCTTGGCTTGTGGGGCAATGCCGCCAGGAGCAACCGAGTTTGGCTTTCCGGCGACGATGCCTGCAACCATGTTGCCGTGAGTTTCCTCGGCGATGAGAGCGCCTCTTAGGTCTCTTCGCTGACTGGCTGCCGCGACACCAGTTTGAAACTTGGTGCCATTGGGGCAGGTGGCAGAGTTGTTGCTCTGAAACACACAGATGCCATCGATGACCTGGCCATCAAAGTATTCGTGCTG
>DLOY01000091.1:2432-3152 GCA_002478545.1 Micrococcales bacterium UBA7472 | reverse complement strand
GGGGCTGCCTGCGCAGGGGTCGATAGCCCGATGGCCACCATTAGAGCGACCGATAGCACCCCAAGAATTCGCTTCGCCATCACACACTCCTAACCCAACTGCCCCAAAGTGTAAATCTGAGAAGTCAGCATTTCCTGAGAGTTGAGTCTAGGCTTTAGCCATGACTCAGGCTCACTATCGTGTCAAAAAGGCCGTTATCCCAGTTGCTGGACTTGGAACTAGATTCTTGCCAGCCACCAAGGCGATGCCCAAGGAGATGCTGCCTTTGGTTGATAAGCCGGTAATTCAGTACGTTGTTGAAGAGGCCGTTGAAGCCGGTCTTCATGACCTACTTATGATCACCGGCCGCAACAAGAACGCACTAGAAAACCACTTTGACCGCGTTGCAGAGCTGGAGCAGGTGCTGGCCGATAAGGGCGATGCAACCAAGCTATTCAAGGTTCAAGAGTCCTCCCAGTTAGCCGACATCCACTACACCCGCCAAGGTGACCCAAGAGGTCTTGGTCACGCAGTGCTCAGAGCCAAGAGCCACGTTGGCAATCATTCCTTTGCAGTCTTGCTTGGTGATGACGTAATCGACTTTAGAGACCAGATTCTCCCCCGCATGCTCGAAGTTCACGAGCAGACCGGTGACAATGTCATCGCGCTGATGGAGGTCCCTGCCGACCAGATTCACCTCTATGGTTGCGCGAGCATCAATGAGACCTCCGAGGATGATGT
>DLOY01000091.1:0-2329 GCA_002478545.1 Micrococcales bacterium UBA7472 | reverse complement strand
AACCTTGCTGTGATTGGCCGCTATGTTCTTCGCCACGAGATGTTCGACATCTTGGAGAAAACTGATCCTGGTCGCGGTGGAGAGATTCAGCTAACCGATGCCCTGGAGTATGCGGTTGAGCACCCAGAGATTGCAGGTGGCGTTCGAGGAGTCGTATTCCGTGGTCGTCGTTATGACACCGGAGACAAGCTCGACTTCATCAAGGCCACCCTTCGCATTGGCATTGACCGTCAGGACATTGGTCAGGATCTTCGAGGCTGGCTAAAGGACTTCGCTAAAGAGATTTAGTTCTTTTGCACTTCTCGGAGCAGTACTTCACCTGATCCCAGTTTTTCTCCCACGCCTTGCGCCAGACCATGGGTCTGCCACAACGCTCGCAGTTCTTCTGCGGCAGGTTTTCTTTTTTTACTCCGCGCACAGATTAGAGAACTAAATTCCGGCCCCTTGGCTTCCTACTGAGACACCAGTGATACACGTCCGTCAAGGCTCTTGGTCTTGGTCTGCTTGGCACTTGAGGTGAAGGTCAGCTTGGGGTTCAGGCCCTGAGCATAGGTACAGGCGGCCTTTGCTCTAACCTCGGCAATCTTCTTGTCGGCTGCCTTGACGAAGTAGGCGGTGCATGAGGCAACAGAGTTTGCCTCGGTTTGTGACATGAGGGATTCGATGGCTGAACGTTGCGATGAGCTGAGCTTTGTAACCTTGCCACTGAACTTAGCTAGGTTTGCGCTCACCTTCTTAGGCTGTGGGGCCTGGGTCAAAGTAACGCGGACTTCTTTTTCCGAGAAGGTGAAGCCATAGGCGGCGAGCTTTAGCCACCCGTCTCGCTCATTGACAATCGTGGTGGAGACTTTTTCTTCACCCGAGGTTCCTACGACCTGAATGGTTGCCGAAACCGGTGCCTTGGAGAATCCATAAACACACCTGGCAACATCAGACCTCATGACTAGGTCATAAGTTCCTAAGACTTCAGTCTTACCATCCGGCATGTAGTGCATGCCGGCTACTCGGTAGGAGAGATAGCCGTTGCTGTAGTCGGGGACGGTTCCGGTGTAGGCCATCGCGTTAGTTGTGACAATACCCAGAAGTCTTGAGCGATCAGCGAAGCAACCTGACGCATTTCCCGCCGCTTGGTCAGCTGTGATGGAGTTGATCATCCAGACCGTGTTTACGGCAGTGGCAGTGTCTTTGACCACGTCGCGCAATCCATTCACAATCTCGATACCGCGAGCGGATGCCGACTTGAAAATGGTGAAAGGTCCTCCGTGTGCATTCTCGTTTGGGGCACCAACGATGTTTGGCCCGTCCTGTCCAACAACGTATGTGCTCACGAGTCGCGGGACTTCTACAGGCTCTCCAGATACTTCAACATTTGAATACATGTTGGTGATAGGTGAAACCGAGATAGAAGGGTCTTTCAAGCGGCCTCGGAACCATCCCGAGACATTGTTGCTGAGCTTGAGCGCAACCTTGACTCGGGTATTTGGAACAAAATCTTGAGCGTAGGCGCATACTCCTTCGAATTGATAGATGCACTCGTCCTTATGGTCAATACATTGTCTGAGCCCCTTCCCGTCAGGCGTCTCGCACACCGATGCCTCAGACAGTGGAAGGGTGCTAGAGCGTGGAGATACCGGAAACACACGGACACTGAAGTCATAAGGCGTCACGCCACGTTGATCAGCCCAAAACCTAAGGAGGGCAGCAACAACATATTGGTTGCCATCGGTGTGCTTGAAATTTGATTCGAATATTGACGGTCCTGACCCATTTGGTAAGCCAATTGCGGGGTTGCCCTTGAATTGGAAGCCATATCCCGTCTTCAAGTACGAGGCCGCCTCCATGGACGTGGACGTACCAACCTCAAGTCCGTTGACGCAGTTTTCTACAACCTCGCCACAGAATGGCAAAACAACGGTCCCCGAAACCCAACCGGAAGTGCTGGTGCCACAGTCCAATGCTTGCCCTGGGTCAGGGCAGAGCGTGACAGTTTGCGGAACAGCTTGAGTCTCGTGATAAACGGCGTCAAAGGTTCGCTCCGCCTCCTCCTCAATGAGGATGATGTCGCGGCCATTGTTGTAGTCGACATTAAACGCACCAAATTTGGGGTTGAAGAAGTTTGGGTCTTTCACTCTCCAGGCGTCTGTAGCCTGAGCCGAAATCCCAGATGTCAAAACCAGTGCGACCGCGAAAAGGGTCGCAAGAGTTGAACGAATACCCCCAGGTTGCATAGGTAAAGCGTAGATAAGAACAAGGGCCTGAGAAAACTCTCAGGCCCTGTCTGTTTAGGGGACAGCTACTCGTCAGATGAGGTTGCTGGCTCAGGCTTTGG
>DLOY01000065.1 GCA_002478545.1 Micrococcales bacterium UBA7472 | reverse complement strand
CCCCAGCACCACGAGGGGGACCCTGCCGAGGAGATGATCGAGGAGGGCGCTCCGGCCCAAGAGGCTGAGAGCACCGATCCGATCGATCGTGAGCTGGAGATCTTTCAGGATCTCCAGCGCCTCCAGGCTGACTTTGTGAACTACAAGGCTCGAGTCGATCGTGATCGTGGCGTGGAAAGACAGCTTGCTGTTGCCGACACCGTCAGAGCGTTTCTCCCGGCCCTGGATGATCTAACCCGTGCTGAACAGCACGGCGATCTGCAGGAGGGCACCCCGATGGCGGCGATTGCCCAGAAGCTGAGAACCGCTGGCGAGAAACTTGGCCTTGTGGCCTTTGGCGAGAAGGGTGAAAAGTTTGACCCAGAGCACCACGATGCCTTGGTTCAGACCCCTAACCCTGAGGTCAGCGAAGCAGTTATTGCTGATGTGGTTGAGAAGGGCTATCGAATTGGTGAGCGCATGCTGCGCCCAGCCAAGGTAGCGGTATTTGTTCCAAGCGAGTAGTTCGGAAGGAGTGAGGTAGATGGCGTCACAAGACTGGATTGAGAAGGACTTTTACAAAATCCTTGGCGTTTCCAAGGACGTTTCTGATGCCGATCTCAAGAAGGCCTATCGCAAGCTAGCCAAGGAGTTTCACCCCGATAGAAATCCAGGTGATGCCAAGGCGGAGGCCAGGTTCAAAGACATCTCCGAGGCCTATGACGTGCTATCCGATGCCAACCAGCGAAAAGAGTATGACGCGATTCGGGCCATGGGTGGTGGAGCTCGCTTCACCTCTGGTGGCCAGGGAGCTGGTTTTGAAGATGTCTTTTCAAACCTGTTTGGTGGCGGTTTCCAAAACCAGGGCTTCCCAGGTTTTGGCGGCTTTGGCGGGTTTGGACCGCAACGCGGTAGTGATCTGACCACAAGCTCGACCATCAACTTCATCGACTCAATACATGGCACTCAGCTCAAGCTTTCTGTCCATGGTGAGAGTGTTAACGTCAAGGTGCCGGCTGGCATTCAAGACGGTCAAAAACTCAAGGTCAAAGGCAAGGGTCAACCATCACCAAATGGCGGTCCAGCCGGAGACTTGGTCGTGACCATCAAGGTAAAGCCGCACCCGGTGTTTACTCGCGATGGCGAAAACCTGAGGGTCACGGTCCCAATCACTATCACTGAGGCGATATTGGGTGCGACTATCTCAGTCCCAACCCTCGGAGCCGAACCGGTAAAGCTCAAAGTTGCCCCCGGCACTCCCAATGGCAGAACCCTCAGAGTCAAGGGTCGTGGTGTGCAACTACCTTCCAAGCAGGGCGACCTCTTGGCAACAGTGGAAATTGCTGTTCCCGCTCATGTGAGTGACAAGGCTAGGAAACTGCTGGAGCAGTTTGAGGCCGAGTTGCCCGATGAAGACCCCAGAGCAGACCTATTGCTCCGGGCTGGACTTCTCTAGGAGGGGCCATGGAGCTGAACGAGACCACACCACTTTTTGTGATCTCGGTCGCGGCCGAGCTAGCCGGCATGCACCCGCAGACCCTGCGGCAATATGACCGACTGGGTTTGGTGTGCCCAACCAGAACGATGGGTAAATCCCGTCGCTACACCATGCAAGATGTCGCCAAGCTTCGAGAGATTGCCCGCTTGAGCCAAGAGGGAGTATCTCTCGAGGGCATCAAGCGAGTGCTCTCGCTGGTCGATGAGAACCTCGAGCTTCGGTCTCGAGTCAGAGACCTTGAGCGAGAGCTTGCAAATCAAGTTATGAACCAGCCAGGAAACCGAGTGTTTGCCGCTGGAGAACAAGGAGTCATAAGACTCAACCCCGGACAGCGACCAGAGCGAAGTGGTTCGGTGGTGTTATGGAGGAGGCGCTAAATGCAGCCAGAGAACCAAGAGCAAAAGTCTGCTCTAGAACAGTTTGGAATTGATCTAACCGCGGTTGCCAGGGCAGGAAAGCTGGACCCGGTTATTGGTCGTGACGCTGAGATTAGACGCGTTAGCCAGGTGCTTTCACGTCGAACCAAAAACAACCCAGTACTCATTGGTGAGCCCGGTGTCGGTAAGACTGCGGTGGTGGAGGGTCTAGCGCAGCGAATCGTTGCCGGCGATGTCCCAGAGAGCCTCAAGGGCAAGACTCTAATAAGTCTTGATCTTGGTGCAATGGTTGCCGGATCAAAGTTCCGCGGTGAGTTTGAAGAGCGACTCAAGGCGGTCTTGAAAGAAATTCAAGATGCCCAGGGTCAAGTCATTACGTTCATCGACGAGCTCCACACCCTTGTTGGTGCCGGAGCGGCCGATGGATCAATGGATGCGTCCAACATGCTCAAGCCAATGCTCGCTAGGGGCGAGCTTCGCCTAATCGGTGCCACCACTTTGGACGAGTATCGCGAGCGCATCGAAAAAGACTCTGCCCTGGAGCGCAGATTCCAGCAGGTTTACGTTGGCGAGCCAAGTGTTGAGGACACTGTCGCAATCTTGCGCGGTTTGAAGGAGCGCTATGAGGCTCACCACAAGGTGACCATCGCGGATTCCGCATTGGTTGCCGCAGCCCAGCTTTCCTCCCGCTACATCTCTGGTCGCCAATTGCCAGACAAAGCAATCGACTTAGTTGACGAAGCAGCATCCAGGCTCCGAATGGAGATTGACTCGGCTCCGGTCGAGATCGATGAGCTTCGCCGGCAGGTGGATCGTCTAAAGCTTGAAGAGCTTGCGCTGAAAAAGGAAAAGGACGATGCCTCCAAGCAGCGTCTTGAGAAGCTGCAAGAAGATCTCTCCCTAAAGCAAGAGCGCTTGAACGAGTTGAACCAGCGTTGGGAGAAAGAGCGCGCTGAGCTAAACAAGATCGGTGAGATCAAAACCAAGCTCGATGCACTTCGTATTCAGGCTGAAAAGGCCCAGCGTGAGGCGAATCTAGAACTGGCCTCCAAGCTTCTCTACGGCGAGATCCCACAGCTTGAAAAAGAGCTCAAAGCTGCCGAGACCCAGAACACCGAGACTACCGAGCGCATGGTCGGAGAGCAGGTCACCGAGGATGAGATTGCCGCCGTGGTCTCCGCCTGGACCGGCGTCCCAACCGGCAGGTTGCTAGCTGGGGAGAGCGAGAAGCTACTTCACCTGGAGCTCGAGCTTGGAAAACGACTGATCGGTCAAAAGGCTGCCGTCAAGGCGGTCAGTGATGCTGTTCGTCGAACCAAGGCCGGCATCTCAGACCCAGATCGACCTACTGGTTCGTTCATGTTCCTTGGACCAACTGGTGTTGGAAAGACTGAGCTCGCCAAGAGCCTGGCCGCATTCTTGTTTGATGATGAGAAGTCGATTGTTCGCATTGACATGTCCGAGTACTCAGAGAAGCACAGTGTTTCAAGACTGGTTGGTGCTCCCCCGGGATACATCGGCTATGAAGAGGGTGGTCAGCTGACCGAAGCGGTTCGCCGTCGCCCTTACTCGATTGTTCTACTGGACGAGATTGAGAAGGCCCACCCGGAAGTCTTCGACATATTGCTCCAAGTTTTGGACGATGGTCGACTAACCGATGGTCAGGGCAGAACGGTTGATTTTAAGAACGTGATCATGATCTTGACCTCAAACCTCGGTTCTCAATACCTAATCGACCAGGAACTATCCGAAGCCGAGAAGCGTCAGCTTGTGATGGATACCGTCAGGGCAAGCTTCAAGCCAGAGTTCCTAAACCGACTGGACGATGTCGTGATCTTCGATGCCCTGAGCAAAGAGGAACTCGGTTCGATTGTTGATCTAAACATCGACCGCCTAACTGCAAGGTTGGAGCAAAAGCGCATCACGCTCGGTGTCACGCCAGCGGCAAGGCTGTGGTTGGCAGAGCACGGCTATGACCCGGTTTACGGAGCAAGGCCGCTACGCCGGTTGATTCAGCGTGAGGTGGAGGATCGCTTAGCAAACCTTTTGTTGGCCGGTGCCGTTGTGGATGGCAGCTTTGTGACAGTTGAAGTAGCCCCATCGCAGGAGACCCTGGAATTGAAGGTTCAGCAGTAGTCAAAAAAGAATCTTTTTGAGGCGCTGCTTCTTTCAACCTGCCCCACTCACTAAACTGCCGCACATGCCAGTGAATAAGACAACGCGGTCGTTCGGTCAGGGAGCTCAGGGGGAACCAGAGGCTCCAAAGGTTCAGAAGGTTGGGCTTTGGGCCAAACTTCGCTACAACTTTGACAACTCAATTGCCCAGGGCGGGATGTTCGTTTTCTACGTCCTGATCCTGATGATGATCATTGCCCTGATCATGGTCGGGGTGAGGGCATTTGTGACCAGCGTTCCGCTACTCACTCAAGCTGCGGATCCAGAAAACCTCACGCTGTTTGATCTGTTCTGGACCTCGTTTACCAAGATCTTGTCCTTGGGTGGGGAGCCAACCTGGGGCGATCGAATCATCGCAATTCTCTACTGGGCCACCACCACTGCCCTCACAGCCAGCGTTATCGGTTATGTCGTTGGGGCGATTCAGCGCACCTTTGCAAGATTGCGCAAGGGCCGCAGCCCAGTGATCGACTCTGGCCACACACTGATCCTGGGTTGGTCCAACCGCATCTTCCCAATCTTGGAGGAGCTTGCTGTTGCAAACCA
>DLOY01000007.1 GCA_002478545.1 Micrococcales bacterium UBA7472 | reverse complement strand
TGGTAAAAGCGAGCGACGTAGTTTGCTCGAGTATCTTTTGCAAGTGGTGACTCACGTACTTCTGGTCAAGGTGACCTCGATGAGTTCAAGCTACTGCTGGGGTGAGAACTGGCGTTGGTGAGCAAATCACCAACTTGCGTGCGCCTCGACTGAGCGCAACATACAAATGGCGAGCATCCATCACCGACGGATTAAGCACAACCGCTACATCAGCCTCAAGTCCCTTTAGCAGCAGTGTGCTGCCCACGGCCACGCGATTGGTCCTCCGGCCCAGATGCCTATTGCGTTCGCGAGCTAGAACAGTCGCCTCATAGAAATTGTTGTCGCCGACACTGGCAGCACGGAGGGCCGTTTTCAACACGTGAAGTACCTCGTGGCGATACACCCGAACTCCTGTGCAGTCTTCCAATTCTTCGAGGGCATTGGCTGCTGTTTCGAAAGATGGCATTGCTGCATAGGTTAGGAAGGCGGCTTCGATTTGGTTGGGGGAGTTTCGTGCTCTTCCAGTCTTTAATGAGGCTAAGCGCTTCTGGAGTTCCTGGCCGCCGAGATTGGTCATGAGCTCTCCAGCAAAGTTCACTAGGTGCTTGATGGAGTCTTCATGGGCTGGGTCGAATGTGCGAGCGAAGGCAGTTAAGTCTCGAAGATCGACGGCTTCTACGGTGGATGCGCCTGGAGTAAGACTTGCGAATTGACGTTGACTTGAAGGGCTAACGCTGTCCCCAATGATCAGTACAGTGCCATCCTTGTTTGGAGCTTTTATACGAGCGGCCTCCATCCTTTTGAGGTGTGCTCCTGCGGCGTCGTTTGGTAGCGGGATGTAAACCACTTCGGGAGGTGCGTTCCGCAGATCGATGGGTTGGCCTGCGAGCAAGGGTGCTCGAATTGCCAACAACCAATTGCCCAGTCCATCGGCACCAACCCGCTTCCAACGCCATGGAGTGTTTAAAACACCCAGCTCGGGGAAGGTTGCTCTCACGTGCTTATCCCAATGAACAGTTGGTTCTCTGAATCCAAAAATTGCCTGCAGGGGGTCGCCGAGGACACATGTGGGAAGTACGTTAGCAATGGCACCGATGATTGCGTGTTGAGGTAGCGTGCAATCTTGGTATTCATCTACAACCAAGCGGCTGTACGAGGCAGCCAAGATGTCATCAATGTCACCTGATGACAGAAGTCGAAGAGCCGCTTCTCGTACCGCAGGATAGTCCCGGTTTGAGTTTTCCAAACGCAGCATCTGATCGTTGCTGCCGCTGCGGGCCGGGAACTTCGAGATGACCCGTATAGCCCAACTGTCGATGGTGAACACTCGAAACGAGGATTTGGGTACGGCGGCACTGTCCAGTCGAGCTTCGAGTGCTCCCTTGCCAGCATTAGTGTGAGTCAAAACAAGTACGGGTTTTAAGCCCGAATAGGCCTTGAGAGAGTCAGCAATCAGCTGCGTCTTTCCGCATCCAGCAGGCGCTGTAACCGACGACCTTGCAATGCTGAACAGGTCTAGATCAAGCATCGCTACGCGCCCAATTGATCATGTTTTTGACTGAGTCCGTGAAGGCCGAGTCAGTTTCGTTCCAGCTTGGTCCAATGATGTCCTGTGCAACATCGGACATCTTGGTGATTGACTTGAACCAGCCAGCATTCCTGATGCGCGACGACAACCCAAGAAGTTGGCGCGTTTCAGGTGAATATTTCCCTTTTGCCCCTTCAGTTAGTACGTTCTCAAGCCCCACCTTTCCGTTCGATCGGGTCTTTATGTGTGCGTTGACCAGACCTTCTTCCGTGAGTTCTTGGGCTCGATTGAGTAGCGCCGTAACCGCAGCAGCGGGCAAACTCAAAAACAGTTCGTCCTCAAGAGCTAGGCCTTCGCGCCAGCAGAATAATGCTCCGCCTTTGTCTTTGAATTGATTCACTATTTGAGGCGTAGGCACCTTGTCGTTATCTTGGACAACTGCGACTTTGTATCCCAAACGCTGCAAAGTCTTTGCGCGCTTAAAGGCCCTGTCCGGGTCTCCGCCGCCGACGTCGATATAGGAGACACCAGCGGCTTGAAGTGATGTGAATCCTTTTGCAGACCAGAATTGATCGAGGCCTCGTATGAGCCCTATCTCGCTAGCTCCCTCGCAGACTAGAACTGTTCTTGAAAGAAACGATTCGGGGAAACAGCGAACCGCTGCCTGAATATCGTCATCTGTCCCTAGCCAATTGGCTGAGTGGTTATCTGTATTAGAGCGAATGATGGTTAACTGATGTCCAGAAAGCTCTCTCAGTACTACAGGAGAGTGCGTGGTCATGAATACCTGGAGAGGTTCTGACTTGTCCTTTGCGCCGAGCGAGTCCAATAAGCGATTGATGCGATGAGGTTCAAGTCCATGCTCTACTTCATCGATCAGCACAATTCCTGCGGTATCAGCTACGGCTCGGTGAAGTCCAGCGATTAGAAGGCGAGTTGAGCCTGTTCCCATGCTGCGGAGTGGCACGCCTGCTTCAGAGTGCAGGGAAATTGCACCATCTCCGAAGGAGACTGAATGAGCGTCGAGAAGAGCGGTCGCTGTCTTTCCGATTGGAACTCCCAAGCTGTTGGCCGTCTCTGTGACCCGTTTTAGCGTTTCAGCTAACTGTGGTCCTGCTTTGGCACCAAAACCAGTTCTGGCATCTCGGGCTGCCATAACTAGCGCTGGCCCAACCTTTGCCTGTTCGACACCAAATCGATTGAGAACAGAACCTCGTGTCCAGGAGAGGTTCGAATTGGGGTGATGGCCAAGGCGAGCCGGTGCAAGTCCGAGCCGGTCCATCCACTGCAGTGACTTTGGTGGGTCCGAATTTGCCGTTCGGTTCGAATACAGACTCCATACAGGCTCAAGGTCTGCCGAAACTGTTAGACGTACTGTGATAACGGTTTCATAACCTTTACGTGGTTCGTCTTCAACAACGCCCAGCAAGTCGTGATATCCCCGCAGGCAATCGCCGTAGTAGTCCAGATTCTTCAGGCGATCAGACAGTCCGCCGATGGTTAAAGAAATGCTGATGGGGTGCGCGACATCGAGTCCATAAAAATCCGTGTCGGAGATGGAAACAGAGCGGCGCGCTCCTAGGCACAAATCGATGGCGTCAAGAATGGTCGATTTTCCAGAATCGCCCGGGCCTGCCAAGCAATTCAGTCCGTTCTGAGGGTACCAAGAGAGAGATTGGATGGATCGAAAGTGCTTGATTTCAACGAGCCGAATGCGGGCCATGATTTCTCCGAGTGTTCGCTGCAGGGGCGGTTTGGGTCAGGGAAGAGGATAGGCTTGTTTTAACGTCACTGATACTATCCCGGCAGAGGAACCCCATATGTCTACCTTTGCCAACCAACTCAAAAGCGAAATCAGCCGACTTGCCAAGAAGGAAGTCCGAGCTGAAACCCAAGCCTTGAAGAAGGCATCGGCACAGTACCGCAGCGAAATTGCTGCGCTCAAGCGCCGCGTTGCCG
>DLOY01000033.1:1895-3438 GCA_002478545.1 Micrococcales bacterium UBA7472 | reverse complement strand
AGTGCAAGTTGCTCGATTTCGTGACCCGCTCGCTCAAGCCGGAAATGAGCAATCTCCCTTATTCTGCGCTTGAGTAACCCGAGCTGTTCAGCTTGCGCATCCACAAAGCCAAATGGTGAAGCGAGCACCGGTCGTGATCTGATAGATATCAGGAACTGCTCTTGAACGGTGAGAATTGAGTCGAGGCGCTGTCTGAGTCTGCCTAGCGCCACTTTCAGATTGCGGCGCTCCTCTTGAACATCGGGGACCACGCGCTTGGCAGCGTCAGTTGGCGTCGAAGCACGAAGGTCAGCTACAAGATCAATCAGCGGTTGGTCATTCTCGTGACCAATCGCGGATACAAACGGTGTCTTGCAGGCTGCCACCGCCCTCACAAGTCGTTCGTCGCTGAAGGGGAGTAGGTCCTGGAAGCTGCCGCCTCCTCGAGCCATGATGATGACATCAACCTCCGGCATAGCATCGAGTGTTTCCAGCGCAAACAAGAGCTCACCAACAGCCTTATCGCCCTGAACATGCGAGTGAATTACCTCGAACTGCACCTCAGGCCAGCGAAGTTTGGCATTTTGAAGAACGTCCTTTTCGGCATCTGAGTTTGCCCCGGTTATCAGGCCTACACGATTTGGCAAAAATGGGAGTGGTTGTTTGCGCTCTGGGGCTGTTAGACCCTCGCTGATGATTTGTTGTTTCAGTCGCTCCAGGCGCTCTAGCAGCTCGCCAAGTCCGACCTTGTGCATCGCGTGGATTCGCATGGTGAGCTTGCCGTTCTTAGCCCAGAACTGCGGCTGCAACAGTGCTACTACTCGATCGCCCTGCTTGAGTCCCGCTTCAATTTCAGCTCCAGATTGGTTGAAGGAGTGAATCTCAATGGCTGCCTCAACATCGAGATCGCGGATTGAGGCGAAAATGCCAGAGGGTCGCTCCTGGAAAGATTGCAGCTCACCCTCAACCCAGACCCGACCTAGCTTTTCGATCCAGTCCTTGAGCGATTTAGAGAGCTGTGAGACCTGCCAGGGGGAATGTTCGGTTGAAACTTTTGATTGATTCTCTACGGCTTCGCTTGTATCCAAGAGGAGTCTCCTAGCGTGGCTTCGTAGAATGAACGGGTGAGTCCTATCAACAATAATGCGATGACCGACATTAAGCCTGAAAAGCGGGTGCTGCTAGCAGCCCCAAGAGGCTACTGCGCAGGCGTAGACCGCGCGGTAATCGCGGTTGAAAAGGCATTGGATCACTACGGTGCTCCGATCTATGTTCGCAAGCAGATTGTCCACAACAAGCACGTGGTGGCTTCGCTCGAAAAGCGCGGCGCAATATTCGTGGATGAAGTTGATGAGGCCCCAGAGGGTTGCATCATGGTTTTCTCCGCTCACGGAGTTTCCCCAGCAGTCATCGAAGCAGCGAAGCAGCGCAACCAGCAGACCATTGACGCAACCTGCCCGTTGGTCACGAAGGTTCACCGCGAGGTGCAGCGCTTTGCAGCAGACGGTTACGACATCTTGCTGGTAGGTCATGAGGGTCACGAAGAAGTTGAGGGCACGGCTGG
>DLOY01000033.1:0-1752 GCA_002478545.1 Micrococcales bacterium UBA7472 | reverse complement strand
TCTCAAACGACGCTCTCGGTCGACGAGACCATGGAAACCGTCGTAAAGCTTCGCGAAAAGTTCCCGACGCTGCAGAATCCCCCGAGCGATGACATTTGCTACGCCACTCAAAATCGCCAGGTTGCCATCAAGAAGGTCGGCGCAGAAAGCGACCTCGTGATCGTTGTAGGCTCCGCCAATTCTTCAAATACCGTTCGCCTGGTTGAGGTTGCACTGGACGCCGGCGCAAAGGCCGCCTACCGCGTTGACTTCGCAACTGAAATCAAGGACGAGTGGTTCGAGGGCGTTGAGACAGTAGGAGTCAGCTCTGGTGCGTCGGTTCCTGAAGAACTCGTGTCTGATGTCCTCGATGACCTTGCGCGCCGAGGTTACGGAGATGTTCGAACCATCACGACCGCTGAGGAAGACATCCAGTTCTCGCTTCCCAAGGAGCTACGCAAGGACCTAAAGTCAGCCGGCGAGGACACCTCCAACAAATCCAAGCGCTAGTCCGCTCAAATTTCAGAAGCGATTTGACCTGAGGTCAAAGCTTGAGACTTACGAAGTTGTTGCAGCGTCCGCTAGAAACGTTTCTCGCTGACTAACTTCCCGGTTCTATCGAAGGTTCTCCAGGTTCCTATTTGGTTCCCCTTATCGAACTCTCCGGATCGCATGAGTGATCCATCCTTCCGATAGAACTCCCACGGCCCATGCATTTCGCCATTGAGGTATTCGCCCCGAAAACGAGGAAGCCCGTTCTCATAGAACGGGCTTATCTCTTTTGGCATTTGCTTACCAGTTGGACTTGCCTGCTGATCCAAGCTGCTTGGCAGCCTCGACAACACGCTCAGACATGCCTGCCTCAGCAAGTTTGCCCCAGGCACGTGGGTCATAGGTCTTCTTGTTACCAACCTCACCATCCACCTTCAGAACTCCGTCGTAGTTGCGGAACATGTGGTCAGCGATTGGGCGGGTGAACGCGTACTGCAGGTCGGTGTCGATGTTCATCTTGATCACGCCGTACTTCACGGCGTCAGCAATCTCCTGCTCGGTTGAACCGGATCCACCGTGGAAGACAAGGTCGAATGGCTTGTCCTTGCCGTACTTTGCGCCAACCTCATCCTGGATCTGCTTCAAAAGTGCAGGGCGAAGCACCACGTTGCCAGACTTGTAGACACCGTGAACGTTTCCGAAGGTTAGGGCAGCCATGTAGCGGCCGTTCTCTCCAAGGCCAAGTGCCTCCGCTGTGGCCATACCGTCTGCCACTGTGGTGTACAGGTGCTCATCAATTGCGCCTTCGACGCCATCTTCTTCGCCACCTACGGCACCGACTTCAATTTCTAGAACTGCACCGATGTTGTTGGTGCGCTTGAGAAACTCACGAGCAATCTCAAGGTTTTGACCCAGTGGAACCTCGGAGCCATCCCACATGTGTGAGTTGAAAATGGACTCGCCACCATCCTTGACTCGCTCCTCGGATAGAGCGATAAGTGGCTTAACGAAGCTGTCTAGCTGCTCGAAGTTGCAGTGATCAGTGTGAAGCGCAACCTTGATGTCGTAGTTCTTCGCAACTTCGCGAGCGAAAGCTGCGAAAGCGAGAGCACCGGAAACGCGATTCTTGATGGTTGGACCACTCCAGTAGTCGGCACCACCTGTGGTCACCTGCAGAATGCCGTCAGATCCAGCTGCCTGCAAGCCTGCCAGTGCAGCGTTCAGGGTCTGCGAGCTAGATACGTTGATAGCTGGATATGCGAAACCGCCCTTTTTGGCGCG
>DLOY01000067.1 GCA_002478545.1 Micrococcales bacterium UBA7472 | reverse complement strand
GTAGCGGGTGTGGTTGCGGTGACGTCGGCGGGTTGGTTGGACATTTAGCTCTCCTGACCCTTCAGCCTAATGCGGACCACCGTCGCAGTTTCCGGAGCCTTCTGGGCTCCCAACGTAAGGATTTCAGGCTCTAGGTAGCCAAGCCGCTGCAGTCTTGGGCGAGCCAGTTCGATTTCTTCGGGAGCTCTAGAGCCCTTCATAGCCAGAACAGTCTTTAGCTCTGAACCACGAGTTAGTGGGGTCAGCAGTCGCACCAATTTGTCCAGGGCGGCTACAGCTCGTGCGGTAACAATGTCGAAGTCAGTGCGGTGAACATCTTCTGCTCTTGCGCGAATAACTTCGACGTTGTCAATTCCTAAATCAGATACTACTTGAGAGAGCCAGTTGGCGCGTCGTTCCATGGGCTCGATCAGTGTGAAGTGCGCCTTTGGCTGGGCAATAGCCATGGGAATACCGGGAAGTCCAGCTCCAGACCCCACATCTGCAACCTTTGAACTCGCGGGTACCAGCTCTGCCAATAGGGCACTGTTTAGAACGTGGCGACTCCAGATCTTTGGCAGCTCGCGAGGGCCGAGCAGTCCGAATGTTTCCGAGTCCTTCGCCAAACGGAGTGCGTAACCACGAGCCTTGTCAATCTGGGGTCCGAAAAACTCGCGTGCGAACGCGGGCTCTGCTTCCAAAGTAGACAAATCAGCCATTTCCGCCCCCTAATGTTTCACGTGAAACATTAAGCCTTGTCGATAACGATGTGGCGGTCTTTGCCCTGGCCCTCAGACTCCGAGCTGAAACCGGCCTCTGAAACCATGTCGTGAACCAATTTACGGTCGTAGGAGCTCATTGGCTTCAGGTGCTGTGCCTTGCCAGTTTCTTCAAACTTGGCGATTGCCTTATCGACAATTGCCCGAAGTTGGTTGTTCTTGATTTCACGGGAGCCGCCAATGTCAAGAATCAGTCGGGAGTTCTCACCAGTCTTTGCCTGTACTGCCATGCGGGTGATCTCTTGGAGTGCTTCAACGACCTCTGGGTCGGAAACCTTGCCCAGGTTTGACTCACCGTCACTGGTTACGGAGATGTAGGCGCGATCCTGACGGAACTCGATCTCGAGATCGCCGTCGAGATCAGCGGTGTCCAGGAACTCCTCGATGAAGTCCGCCGCGATCTCGCCTTCTTGCTCTAGTTCTGCTTCTCTGCTCATATTTATTTCTTCTTCTTTTTCGCGCGCTGCTTGCCAACCGGCTGCTGACGCTTTTTGGTCTCTTCTTCTACCGCCGCAGCCGGCTCCTCAATCTGGAGCTTGCCCTTACGTGCTAGGCGCTCTTCACGAGCCTTATAGGCGGGGGAGCCGGGGGGTGGCATGTTTCGGATTACCAAGAACTGCTGTCCCATGGTCCAGAAGTTTGAAACCAACCAGTAGGTCATAACTCCGAGCGGGAAGGTCACACCGGAGATCAAAAATACGAAAGGCAGGACATACAGAAGAATCTTTTGGGTCTGCATGAACTGGCTGTTCTGCACATCTGGGTTTTGATTCTTGGTCATGATCTGCTTCTGAGTAATGAACTGAGATGCAGTCATCAGGAAAATCATGGTTCCGGCAAGGATCTTGACGTTCAGGTCATCGCTACCAAAGAAAGTGTCGGAAAGTCGCGCTCCAAAGATTTCGGCCTGGGAGAAGGATTGCGCCAAAGCGGCGTCCAACAGCCCAACACCAGCCTTGTTCTGCTGGGCATCGTTTAGAACGAAGAAAAGACCCATGAAGATTGGCATTTGTAGCAAGAGCGGTAGGCAGGAGCTCAACGGGTTTGAGCCGGTGCGCTTGTAGAGATCCATCTGCTCACGAGCAAACTTTTCACGCGACTCGCGATCTGTCTTGCCCTTGTACTTCTTTTGAAGCTTCAGAAGCTCTGGCTGAACCAGCATCATGTTGCGCTGACTCTTGATTTGCTTCACAAAGACCGGGATAAGGGCGGCTCTAACTACAAGAACCAAGCCGACGATCGCGAGTACCCAAGATGCACCTGAGTTAAAGGAGAAACCGATCGAGCTAAATAGGGTGTGGAAAGAAACCAGAATCAGCTCAATTAGCCACTTGATGGGCCACAACAGGTCCATTGGCTTACCTCGACTTTTCTTCTATAGCGGGACTTACAAATCCTAGCCTGCTGACTGATATCCAGTGCGGGGCAGTTTTGGGGTCATCGATGCCACCAGAGGACCAGGGATTACAACGCATGATGCGCCAAACAGTCAGAGGAACACCCCTAATAACTCCTTGATTCTGCAGGGTCTGCAATCCGTATGAGGAGCAAGACGGGTAGTAGCGGCACACATCTCCGTATAGCGGAGAAATCAATTTCCGCCAAAGTAGCACTAGGGAAATGAGTAGATTGCGCGGAATCAAAACCAAGAAAAGCAGGTATCTGCGGGTCACTTCAACCTCTGCAGAAGCCCAATGAGCGCTGCGCGTAGCTCGTCGAAGCTGGCCTGAGCTGATGCAGGATGCAGTCGCACGACGAGATCAAACCCGGTTAGGGATTCGAGGTGCTCGCGAAGTATTTCTCGGCTTCGCCTGCGCACGAGATTGCGAACGACAGCATTACCAATGGTTTTTGGTGTGACAAATGCTGCTCTGGACGTCCCAGCTACATAGTGAATTGTTGCGAGGGGAGAGGAAGCTCTGCGACCCTCACGAATAACTGCCCTAATTTCATCGGACTTGGCAAGCCGATGAGCGCTAGGCAGCAAGAGCGGCCTAGGCGCTTAGCTCAGCGCGTCCCTTTGCACGACGGGCAGAAAGGATTGCACGTCCGGCGCGGGTGCGCATGCGAGCACGGAAACCGTGGGTCTTTGCACGACGACGGTTGTTCGGCTGGAAAGTGCGCTTGCTCACTTGAAACTCCCTGAATTCTTCAGGACCGCTTGGTCCTAGACAACCTGAGTAATTTACGCCATGTCATTAGGGTGAGTCAAGCTTGGATTGCGAACTATTTCGCGATCTTGATTCTCTCTCATACTTTTTGTCATCTTTTGGGAATGACACGCCGAGAGAATTTGATATCTGCCCGACTTCTATGTTGAATGTCCGAGTTGAAGTTTTTTGGGGATTTGCTTTACAAGTTATCCACAGAAAATCTAGGGTTTGTCCACAACCTCTAGAACTGTGCAAAAATCTGTGGATAACTTTAGGTTTTTAGGAGCATCGTGGCCGACGCAGCGCTGGTAACCGCCTGGGACAGGCTGGTATCGCGGGTCGCGCTGGACGAGCTCGTAACCCCTCATCTCAAGGGTCATCTGGATCTAGCAGTTCCCAAGGGTGTCCTAGACGACACTCTTTACCTAGAGGTACCCAACGAGACCACAAGGGTCATGTTGCAGCAGCGACTTCGTGAACAGATTCTCGGTGCTCTGGATGAGTTGGCTGAGTTCGGTGGACCAACGAGTTTTATTGCCATAACAAACGAACAACTTCAGGTTCCAGTAAAAACCGAGATCGCATTTGAGCCACGAGTTGTCGAATACGAGCGGGATCCAGCTACGGGGCCAGTTCCGAGTGCAGTCGCATCTGGATTGAACCCGAAGTACTCGTTTGAGAATTTTGTTACAGGTGGATCTAACCGGTTTGCACATGCCGCTGCATTCGCAGTAGCGGAAGCACCGGCAGAGGCGTACAACCCGCTGTTCATTTACGGATCCTCGGGACTAGG
>DLOY01000004.1:22239-29562 GCA_002478545.1 Micrococcales bacterium UBA7472 | reverse complement strand
AACCTAATTGAAGAAATCTCGGACGGCCAGATCTTTTTGGAAACCGAAGAGATTTCGGCACCTGGTGTGAATCAGGACAAGGTTCGAGCCGAGGTTGGTTTGGTCTTTCAGTCATACAACCTCTTCGCTCACTTGAGCATCTTGCAAAACATCACCCTGGCACTGCGCCATGTGAAGAAGATCGCCAAGGACCAGGCTGAGTCGATAGCTCAGTCCTGGCTTGAGCGAATTGGCCTGGGGGATAGAGCCAACTCATACCCGGACAAGATTTCCGGTGGTCAGCAGCAGCGCACGGCAATCGTTCGTGCGGTTGCGATGGATCCCAAAGTGCTGCTGCTAGATGAAGTCACCTCGGCCCTGGACCCAGAGTTGGTGGGTGAGGTTTTGGATTTGATTCGCGATCTCAAGGCTGGCGGCACCACCATTTTGATGGCAACCCATGAGCTCTCCTTTGCCAAGGAGGTTGCAGATTGGGTGATCTTCCTGGAACAGGGCAAGATCTACGAACAGGGCGAGGCCAAAGACTTTTTTGAAAATCCGCAGCGGGAGCGAACCAAAGAGTTCTTGGCTCGAATGGCGAATAGCTAATGCCTGTGATCGGTATTTGGGCGGTCATTGCCGCAACTCTGGGGCCAATTCAAAATGTCCTGGGCTGGACCATCTCTGCCGCGCTCTGGCCAGGCTATGACCCGATCGCAAAAACTATCTCGGACCTTGCGGCCGATGACTCTCCGGTCAAGTGGGTGCAGACCAGCTTCTTTCTGTTTGGATCCTCGTTGACACTCATTGCCGCTTGGAGCGCCAAGGCCCTTGGCCACCCGGCACGAATCACCTTGTTTCTGGCGGGCCTGGCCAGTTTTGGATTCACAATCTTTGCGACTCCGACACAAACCAGTTACTCGGATGCTCATCGCCTGTTTGCATCCATAGCTTTTCTGCTTTTCAGTATTTGGCCCTTGCTCGCGATTCACCGATCAAGGGATTACCACTGGAGCCTCAGGCCGATCGGAGCCATTTCGGCAACGCTGGTAATGGGTCTGACCACACTTTGGTTCCTGCTCACCTGGCTAGAACCGGGACAACCCATGGTTGGACTTTCTGAGCGGGTGATTGCGGTGATGCAAGTGCTGTGGCTGAGCTTCGTGATTTGGGCGCAGTATCTGCATCAAAGGAAGAAAAAACCTGCGCCGGGATTTAGCCTTGAAGGCGAAGAGCTTTACGGCTAAAGATTTTTAGGAGCAAACATGTCACTATCGGTGAACGAGGTAACAGTTTTGATTGCGATCAACGCGGTTGGAATCATCTCTCTGATTGGCATGATGCTCTACCTGGTTGCTGACTCGCTATTTGGTAGTGGCAAGAACTAAAGCCCCAGCAGCACTCCCGCAATTAGGAAATAAATCACTAGTCCGGTGGCATCCACCAGGGTGGTCACCATCGGCGACGAAATCACAGCTGGGTCAATCTTCAATGCCTTGGCAGCCAGCGGCATGACCGCTCCAACAGTTGCCGCCCACATGCAAACCACTGTGATTGCGATTGCAACCGTTGCACCAACCTGCCAACCTGCAACCAACCAGCCTGCAACAAGCCCAACCAAACCAAGGCCGATACCCAACAGCAAGCCCACTCTGGACTCGCGCCAGGCCACTCGAAGCACATCCTGAGGTCTCACCTCACCCAGGGCAATCGCTCTCACGGCACTTGTTGCTGCCTGAGCACCCACATTGCCACCGGTTCCAATCAGCATCGGCATAAACAAAGCCAAGGCGGTGTAGCGCTCTAGTTCGTTTTCAAAAAGCTGTAGCACTGAAACAGTTAGCGTTGCAGCCACGACCAAGAACAGCAGCCAAACAATGCGCAGTCGTGCCAGGGTGAAAACTTTGCCCGATAGGTAGTGACCAGAAGATGGCAACGATGCAGCCTGACGAGCTATGTCCTCGCTGTGAGCTTCTTCTAGGATGTCGATCGCGTCATCTACGGTCAAAACACCCACGACTCGGTCCTCTGTGTCGAGTACTACGACCGCCAGGTAGTTGGTGTCCTGCAACAGCCTGGCTGCATCTTCGGCAGCGTCGGTTACTAACACCGTTGCGGCATCTTGATCGGCCACATCGGCTGCGGTCTGATCCTCTTCTGCCAGAACCAGCTGCTCTAGCTCGATGAGCCCGACAAACTTTTTTGACTTGTCCACGACCGCGATAACCGAGATGGTCTCTGCGGTCTTGCCCTTGCGGCGAATGGTGCTGAGAATCTCCGGGACTGTGGTGGTATCGGCGATGCTGATTACCTCGGGAGACATGTAGCGGCCAACGGTCTCTTCTGGGTATCCCAAAAGTTCGGCCGTCATCTTGCGCTCTTTTGGACTCAGACCCGCCAGCACCTTCTTCACGAAGCTGGCTGGTGCCTCACCCAACAAACGCACTCGGTCATCCGGGTCCATGCGCTCAAGCAGGTCGCGGAACGCTTGCTCGCGCATTCCAGAAAGAATCTGCTGCTGGTTCTCGGCGTCAAGCTCTTCAAAGACCTCTAGTGCCACGTCCTTGGGCAGCAGGCGCCAAATGACCGTGCTCTCCACCGTGTCTAGACGGAATATCTCTTCTGCGATCTCGTGCGGAGCAAGCTCTTCTAGCTTTTGGGAGATTGCCTTGAGGTCGCCCATTTCAATCGCTTCTGAGAAGTCGATTTCTAAAGACATGGCTCACCGCCCAAGGTCAGAGATTTACCCGATAAGTCTGCCAGTAACCAATACTGCAAAGCTAGAAATACTTTTGCGTTTACCCAGTATTCAAAGTTGCGGCGGTAGTTTGAAGCTATGAAGCCTGTGATTGGACTAACTAGCTATCGTCAACGCGGTCAGACTGGAGTCTGGGACACCGAGATGGCCATGCTCCCCGCCTACTACTTAGAGGGCGTGACCCGGGCCGGTGGCCTGGCGGTGATACTGCCTCCACAAGAAGTCGATGGTGAGGGTGCAAGAAATCTACTGAGTGGTCTCGATGGATTGATCGTGACTGGAGGTCGTGATGTCGAGGCGAGTCGATACGGCCATCAGCCCCACGAAATGGCCGAGAAACCGGACCAGCTCCGAGACCTACTTGAAGACGAATTGATTTCAGCCGCAATTCAAATGAAGTTGCCCTTTCTCGGCATTTGTCGTGGGGCTCAGATGCTGAATGTCAATCGCGGTGGCACCTTGATTCAGCACCTGCCAGATTTGATTGGCGATAACCGCTATCAACCCGGTGGGGGCAACTTCGCACACATGCCGATTTCGGTGCGAGAGGGGTCACTGCTGCATCGTATAGTCGGCGAGCAGGTGGAAAACGCAGCGCTGTACCACCATCAGGCGATCGATGAGCCCGGTGGCGACCTGCAGGTCGTTGCCTATTCACCTGATGGCATCGTTCAGGCTGTCGAGCTTGAGAATCATCCATTTGGCATGGCGGTGCAGTGGCATCCAGAGCAAACTTTGGATGACCTTCGTTTATTTGAGGCTCTGATCGCAGCAGCAACGCCGAGCAACTGAACCAGGCGATTCAAAGCAGTAATCCAAGGCGTGCTGGGTAGGGTTCTAGGGTGATCGAGTTAGCTATTTCCGTTATCAACCAGATTGGTCTGATTGGTGCTGCACTCCTGATCGCCATCGAGGTTGTAGTCCCACCAATTCCGAGCGAAGCCATCTTGTTGCTCACCGGGTTCAATGTTGGGCTGGGGAGCTTCGGTTTTGTTGAGGCAGTCATTGCAACCAGTGTGGGTTCGCTTATTGGTGCGACCCTTCTCTACCTGGTGGGTTATTTCTTCACTCAAGAGCGACTCGAGGGAATCATCGCCAAATTTGGCAAGTACGTCGGTCTACCAGTAAAGGACTTTCAAAAAACCATGAAGTGGTTTGAGAAATTTGGCGGTCCACTCGTACTCTTTGGCCGAATGTTCCCCATCATTAGATCCCTTGTCAGTATTCCGGCAGGGCTGGTGAAAATGGGCGCGGCCAAGTTCTATCTCTTCAGTGGGATTGGAATTGTGATTTGGAACACCCTTTGGATAACCATCGGCTACAACCTTGGTGAGAACTGGGCTCAGGGTGAAGAGTTTGCGCAAATCCTCGACTACATCATCTATGCCTTAGTAGCCGGTGTCCTTTTGTACCTTGGGTTCAACTTGGTAAAAGCGATCCTTTTCAAACGGTCTTAGCGATTCTTCGGCATACTTTCGGTATGACTAATCTTGAACGCCCTGAAGTAGAACCAATGATGGAGCCAGCTCCAAAGACCCTAACCATCAAAGACATCGTTGTTGGTGACGGAGCTGAGGCCCCGGTCGGCTCAACCGTTGAGGTTCACTACCTGGGCGTTGACTACGAATCAGGTGAGGAGTTCGACTCCTCCTGGAGTCGCGAAGAGTCAATCACTTTCCCGCTTCAGCGCCTTATCAAGGGCTGGCAAGAGGGTATCCCCGGCATGAAGGTTGGCGGACGAAGAATGCTGATTTGTCCGCCTGAAATGGCTTACGGTCCTGCAGGTGCTGGTCACGCGCTGTCTGGAAGAACGCTCGTATTCGTGATTGACCTTTTGGGCGTGAACTAACCGAGGTCAGGCTTTAGGACTCTCCAGTTCGAAGTATTCGACTGTCACTGTCTCACCCTTGAATTCCTCAACCCAGCATTTACTGCTGTTCCGAGTGAATCCAAGCTTGCTCAATAGCGAAATTGATTTCGCGTTTCGGCTGTCAGGGGTTGCAATGACCTTGGTCGCCCAGATCTCGTTGATTAGAAACTCGAGAAGTCTTGATGTTGACTCAAAGGCATAACCCTTGCCTTGATGAGCAGTAGCAAGAGTGAATCCAATTTCGAACTCTCTCGGGGCTGCCAGTTGGTGAAGAGCGACATCGCCCACAAGTTGACCGGTGGAAAGTTCGTGAACCGCAAGCTGCAGCCACTCGCCGGGTGCAGGGAGTTCAATCCCATCCTGCGATTGGATAAGGGTCTTGCCTTGCTCATGCGAAAAGCTGGTTTCCCAGCTCTGATACCTAGCTACATCTGGATCTTGTCGATAGCTGACAAACGCCTCAAGATCTGAAAGCGCCAGCGGCCTGATGCTCAAGCGCTGCGTGCTGAGGGGGTAGATCACGGCTGAATCCTAGATTGCACGGGGCGTATCAATCAGTTGACCGACTCGGGGTCATCGATAAACTCTCTGACCTCCTGAGGGCATCGACAGCTCTTTGCAATCTTTGCTGCCCAGTAGTAGGCCTCCTCGGAATCCTTTACCTCAAGAACTGAGAAACCGCCGAGTACCACATCGCTCTTGGTTATGGGGCCGTGAGTAACCGAACCATCTTCAGTTACCACCACCGGGTCATAGGTGTGAAATCCGCCACCGAAGATCCAAACTCCTGCGGCCTTTGCCTCGCGGACAACCTCGTGGGACTCTTCGGCAACTTGTTCCCACTCGTGGTCTTGAACTTGCATGTCGCCATCGTTGAAGGAAATCAGGTATCTGGGCACAATGACCCCCTTCACACCTTTGTCGATCCAAAAGTAGGCCCCGTGGGGCTCGAACCCACGACCCACGGATTAAAAGTCCGTTGCTCTAACCAACTGAGCTAGAGGCCCTAACGAGTGAGAAGTGTAACAGCGTGGTCGAAGATAATGTTTTTCATGGTGGAACTTGCGTGCTTTTGGCCATAGTTTCTGAGACATTGCCTAGAGTGAGCTAGAGGCCTATCAGGAGCATAAAAATCTCGAATCAAAGGTGCTTGAAGAGTTGAATCTCCAAATTGGCCGCAGTTACCTAAAACTTGATTTGCATCGCAACCTTGGTGGTAACCCAAGAGCGGGCATTGCTCCCACCCGAGCGGGACAGGTACTTATTTTCTCGGACCCGCCATCTGGAACTCGATTCGGCTATGACGAAAACGATGCAGTTGTGGGAGCGATTTATCGCTACACAGGTGAAGGTCAGGTCGGCGATCAAACACTTATCCGAGGTAACAAGGCTTTGCTGTCCGGTAAAGACCTTTTGCTGTTCAAGCGAGTGGATGCAAAGTCCTGGATCTTTGTGGGTGAGGTTTCTCTCGATTCCACCCCCTTTGAAACCGCTATAGCGCCGGACCGCGAGGGAAATCTGCGTACCGTGCTGGTCTTTCGATTCATAGCTAAGAACGCAAACTTTGGCCTGCTTATTGAGGGCTGAGCTTGAAATACCAACAGCCGTCTACCTTTTGTCAGTCGACGGCTGTTGGAATCAGTTGCCTATAGCTTGCCTGGGTTATTTGGATCGCGATCGTCCATGCCCCACGGCTGACCATATTCATCCCTGAGTAGATCTAGGAACGGCTTGGCATCAAACTCCTCAGGACCCATGACTCCCGATCCCGACCAAATACCTGTGGCTAGAAGTTCAAGGGAGATGACTGGAACCAGGGCAGTTTGCCAAACCACGGCTTGAGAGCCGTAATTTGCATTCGTCCACTCAGTGTCACAAACGTGGTAAAGGTAAGTGGCACGTGGTGAGCCATCTTTGCCTTTACCGGTCACGAGGGTGCCAGCACAGGTCTTACCGGTCATTCGATCGGCAAGGGAAGCTGGATCTGGCAACACTGCGGCCACAACATCTCTGGGTGCGACGCTGACTCGACCGTCTTTGCTTCGAACCGAGACTGGGTTGACCGAGTCAAGGCCAAGTGCGTGCAAGGTTTGCAGCACATTTATGAACTCAGTTCCAAGCCCGTACTTGAATGCCACGCGGTTGGCCTTGAGGGTGCGGGGAAGCATGTTTACCTCTTCGTGCTCAACGTTGACGCACTCAACCGGGCCAATTCCGCCTGGAAATTCAAACACTTCAGGTTCGCTGAACGGCTTTGTGGTGAACCAGCCCCTGTCCTTCTCCCATAGCAGCGGTGGGTTGAGGCACTCTTCAATCACCGTCCAAATCGAGAACGAAGGCGCAAAGATCTCCTCACCAGCGTCGTTTCTCACGACCAGGTTGCCACCATCCATGATCTTGAACTCGTCTACCTCATCAAAAAGATGATCTTGCGCGTAGCGAGCGAAAATGTTGGATATACCTGGCTCTGCACCGGTTCCAATCAGCGCCAAAAGGCCCTTTTCTTGAAACAACTGGTTTCGGTCATACTGCCAATCGCCAAGCTTTTCCGCCGGAGTATTGAACGGATCAGTTGGGTGCGGGTGACTCAGGCTCATGGCCATGTCCATGTAGTTTGCGCCTGCTTCCAGAGCACCCTCAAAGATGCTCTGCACAAACTTGGGCTCAACGGCATTCATGACGTGAGTGATTTTGTGCTTGCGCGCTAGCTCTGCAA
>DLOY01000004.1:4748-22074 GCA_002478545.1 Micrococcales bacterium UBA7472 | reverse complement strand
TCGCAGCAATTTTGACGATGGCATCGCCAACACCGCCTGCTCCAACGAGCAAGATACGCATTGATTCACAACCAAACAAATGACCGATTTATTTGACGGGCCCAGTCCTTGCCCTCATCCACCGATAGGCGCAAACCGTCTTTGGTGTTGCAACTGCAACCGCGCCTTCACCTGGTGAACTACCAGAACATTATGCAACTGGGATATCGAAAAAGCGACTAGCCGAGCTGTCGAATTGGAACAACCAGCGGTGTCTTGCCAACCGGGTCTTCAATAACGCGAGCGAGAATGTTGAAGGCGTTGGCCAAGTTTTGTGGATTAATGACATCTTTTGGTGCGCCGCGATCGACAATCTTGCCGTCTTTCAAAATCACCACTGAGTCGGCGAATCGTGCAGCCAAGTTCAAATCGTGAATCACAGTCACGATTGTCATCCCGCGTTCGCGCTTGAGCGATGACAAGAGGTTGATGACCTGCAGCTGGTGGGAGTAGTCCAGTGAGCTGGTGGGTTCATCTAGCAACAGCACCGAAGGGTTGGCAACCAACGCGGCGGCGATCACCGCCGACTGCTTGGTACCAGATGAAAGTTCCCCAACCTTACGCTCTGAAACCTCTGACAGCCCGGTTCTTTTCAGTAGCTGTTCGATTTCATCTTTGAGCCTTGGGGAGACTCTCGAAATTCCAGCCGCGCTCATTGCGCTGCGAGCCACCATCTCAAAAACCGTTTCGTTGCTGCGAGCTGCAGGCAATGCACCGAGGTAGCCAATTTGTCCCGCGAGCTCGGTGCGCTTGAGGCTGGTGATGGCGACACCATCGAGCAGAACCGCGCCAGATTCTGGCTTGATCTTTCTCGCTAAGGCCTTTAGTAGCGAGCTCTTACCGGCTCCGTTTGGGCCAATGATTGCCGTGATGGAGCCGGTGTTGAAACTAATGGAGAGATCAGAGAGCACCTTATCCGCTGCATAGCCGGCACTCAGCGCCTGGGCGGCAAGTTTGGACTCTGGATCAAACACGCACTTAGCTTAGTTTTCAAACTCCCTGATTAGCTCTACGGCCTTCTGCCAGCGCGCAAACTCATGGCTCCGGTTCTTTTGGGGAGTGAAGGTCTTGGCGGCTGGATTCAGCTTTTCAAGCTCTTCTATCGACTTGAAAACCCCTGCGCCCAAGCCAGCCAGCAGGGCTGCACCAAGCCCAGTGCTCTCAAGGTTTTTGGCTCTGATTACGTCGGTGTTGATACAGTCCGCTTGAATCTGCATCAGTAGGTCATTTGCTGCAGCTCCACCATCTACCCTCAATCCCTTTAGCCCATGACCAAGATCTTGTTCCATGGCATCTAGCACCGCCTTCACCTGGAAAGCGATGCCCTCCAAGGTGGCATAGGCGATTGCCCCTCTGTCGCTACCCCTAGTTAGACCCATCAGAGTTCCACGAGCGGCTGGATCCCAGTATGGCGCGCCTAGACCAGTCAGCGCCGGCACGAAGCTGACGCCGTGACTGGATCCGCTCTGCAGCGCAAGCTCCTCAACCTCTGGGGACTTAGTGATTATCTTGAGAGAATCGCGAAGCCACTGAACCGCTGCACCTGCAACGAAAACCGAACCCTCGATCGCATAGACCTTATTGCCTGCTGGGCTGAGGTAGGCCATGGTTGCCAAAAGTCCGTGATCGGAGTGCTTGATCTCGCTTCCGGTATTAGTCAGGATGAAAGCTCCGGTGCCGTAGGTCGACTTGGAGTCGCCAACCTCAAACCCGCACTGACCAAACAGCGCAGCTTGCTGATCTCCGGCCATTCCGGTGATTGGAATGTTGAGACCAAGGAAGTGGTCGGGATCGGAGTTTCCGTAATTGCCCCAACTCGGCACAATCTCTGGGAGCGCTGAGGCTGGTATTGAGAATGCCTCGAGTAGTTCGGCATCCCACTGGCAACTCTCAAGGCCCATCAGCTGTGTTCTTGAAGCATTGGTTGCGTCAGTGATGTGGAGCGCTCCGCCTGAGAGGCGAGCGCATAGATACGAGTCGACGGTACCCAGTGCGATCTCGCCACTTTCGACCTGCTTCCAGATTTGTGGCAGGTTCTTTTGCCACCACAAGAACTTGCTGGAGGTGAAGTAGGGGTCGAGTTTTAGACCGGTTCTAAAGCGAATCCAATCTCCGGGGTTCTTTTTGTTCAGCTCTTCGGTCAGGTCCGCGGTTCGACGGTCTTGCCAGACGATTGCCCGGGTTGGACTCTCCAGAGTCCTTCGATGCCACATGACGGCGGTCTCGCGCTGATTTGTGATGCCGATTGCGATTGGAGACTCAGTGGTTCCTTGAAGGGCCTGCCTACAAGCAGCGAGCGTTGCCTGCCAAATCTCTTCTGGATCGTGCTCTACCCAGCCTGGGGTTGGGAAGTGCTGAGCAAATTCTTGATAACCGCGGGCAAGTATCTCACCTTGGTCACTGACCACCAGAGCCGTTACTCCAGTAGTGCCAGCGTCGATTGAGAGTATCGCCACGATTTCCTCCTTGAAACCTCTGCCCACAAAGCTTACAAACCTTGGTTTATGCTTTCAGCATGAGTAATCAAACTCAAACAAAAAACGACAATACCAATCAAGACGTTGATTTTGATGTGGTGATCGTCGGGGCTGGCATCAACGGAGCTGTTTCCACTGCCGCGCTTTCGGCTGCCGGTCAAAGAGTTTTGCTCATCGATAAGTCTGACTTCGCCTCTTTCACCTCTCAGCAGTCCAGCAATCTGGTTTGGGGCGGCATCAAATACCTGCAGAGCTATGAGTTCATGCTGGTGTTCAAGCTTTGCCTGGCTCGCAATCGACTGATGCGCTCTTACCCAAACCAAATCAAGCAGATTGGCTTTTTGGCATCACTGGGGAAGACTGCACCGTTTGGTCGACTACTTGGAACTTTTGGAACCTTGTTCTACTGGGGCATTGGCCTTTTTGGCACCAAGGCACCAAGTTCTTATTCGGCCGAGCAGGCCAAGGCCCTAGAGCCGGGTTTGATCACAGGCCGAAAGGCAGTGCGCTACTACGACGCCTATTTACCTGACACCGATGCCCGCTTTGTGTATGACTTCATTCGCCACGCAAAGCGTCTTGGTGCTCAGGCCAGAAATTACACCGAGCTGGTTGCGGCTGAGTTTGCTGGCGACTGGAAACTAACTCTTCGCTCCGATGCTGGCGACTATCAGGTCAGTGCCAGGCATGTCATTAACGCTGCCGGGCCCTTTGCCGAGAAAGTGTCGACCCTATTGGAATCCAAGACCAAGGCGGGTCTGGTCTTCTCCAAGGGTGTGCACCTAACCCTGAATCGCAAAATCACCAAGGGCAATCAAGTGCTGGCCTTTTGGGATGAGCAGGGAAGATTGTTCTACGTTTTGCCGATGGGTGACAGATCGATGATCGGAACCACCGACACCCGAGTTCAAGACCCGCACACCCAGGTTGATGATGTGGATCGCGATTTCGTATTGCGTCAGATCAACAATCAACTTGAGGGCATCGAAGTTCGCGCCTCTGACATCATCTCCGAGCGAAGCGGGGTGCGCCCTCTGGTGATCGAAAATGCCGCCCAGGCCAACACCTCGGATTGGCACCAGCTAAGCCGCAAGCACATCATTGAAGTCGATAAATCGAAGCGCGTCATCAGTGTCCTTGGTGGCAAGTTGACCGATTGCTTGAACGTGGGCCAAGAAGTGGTTGCTGCCATCACAAAACTTGGTGCAAAAACCACTAAGCCGGTTGAGTGGTTTGGCGAGGGTGATCAATCGAAGTTTGAACACTTTCAAAATATGGTTCTAGCTAAGTCAAAGGACAAGGTTGCCGCAATTCGGATTGCCGAATCGACTTGGCGCAGACAGGGAGAGCAGGCAATCTCAATTCTTGGTTCAGCCACTGAGCTTGAAGAGCTGGTCGAGGGGCTAGGTATCACCGCGCAGGAGGTTGAATTTATCGCCAAGCACGAGGATGTCAAAAACCGAGAGGATTTGCTCCGTCGCAGGTTGCCTATTGCTATGGCTCGCTCCGAGAGTGAGATTGCGGCTAACTCAAAACTCCAGGCGCTCCTGGTAGCGGCCGGACTTTGACTTAGTTGGCCACTCAACAAGTAGCATCGCCACCAACATCACCGAGCCACCGATAACCATGGCCGCGGTGGCCGGTTCCTGACCAACCGCAACCGCAATGATTGCCGTGAAAACCACCTCTGAGGTGATTAGCAGTGCGACTCGAGAGGCTTCCAAAATGGTCTGCGCCCAGGTTTGGACCCAGAAAGCAAACACCGTTGAGAGCAGCGCGGTAAACAAAATTGCAAACCAAACTGAGCCATTACCAGGGGCCTGGTAACCATCTAGCAGTGCGAACACCCAGGTGACAATCGCCACAAAGGCGATTTGCAACATGGCGAATCGATATGAGTCACGACCCTGGCCATACTTACCCAAAAGCAAAATGTGAACCGCATACATCACAGCACAGGCAATCAGCCAAAGCTGACCGATTTGAAACTCCACGCTCTCTGCTGCCCCGGAGAGAATCCCCAAACCGATTGCTGCCAAGATGGCACCAATTGCAATCTTGAGCGAGATCTTTTGTTTGAGCACCAACCAGGCCAATAGTGGAGTCAAGACCACGTAGAGACCGGTTAGAAAACCGCTCATCGCAGCCGTGGTTGCCTCTAATCCAATGGTCTGTGTTATGTAGCCAACTGCAAGGACCGTGCCAATCAGCGCACCAAAACCAATGTCTCCCTTGGCGAATTTCAGCGAAACCCTGGGCCGCAGCACGACCATGGCCAGGGCGGCAACTGTGAAACGAGTGGCAAGAAAATCCATGTAGGGCTGCTGCTCAATCGCATCTTTCATCAAGACAAAGGCTGCACCCCAGACGAACCCGACAAATAGCAGCGCAATAACTGCAAAGCGCATTTTGGTCATTGCCAAAGCCTAGCTATTCGGCGCCTTCTTGCAGCCTTTACCCGCCAGTTTCTTTGCCATCGAGGGGAAAACTATGCCGTGCATGGGAAATACTGCTGCCCAGTAGGCGTGACCGAACAGGCCCTTTGGGTGGAAGAATGCCCGCTGCACCAAAAGGGTTTTTCCATTCGGCAACTTGAAAGTTCTGAATTCCAACCATGCCAAACCCGGAAGCTTCATTTCAGCCCTGAGTCGAAGCAGGTTCGGTCGCTCAATTTTCTCGACTCGCCAAAAGTCAAGCGCCTCACCCTCCATCAGAGTGTTCGGATCGCGACGCCCACGCCTAAGTCCAACCCCTCCGACAAAACGGTCCATCAGGCCCCGGAGTTCCCAAGCCCAGGTTGCAGTCGAATAGCCGTTATCTCCGCCAATAGCCTCGATGCGTTTCCAAATCTCTTCCTGGGAGTCGTCACTGACATACTGCCGCAGGTCAACATAGAGCGAACCGCCTGCCCAATCGGGGTCTGTTGGAAGTGGCTCTGAGTGAGTGCCAGGGGTAGTGGCGTTAGACCATCGGGTTTCAACTTCAAGGTCCTTCACCCTTGTAAGGGCCAGCTCAACCGCTTTTTTGAATGTCGTTCTGCCGCCTGGGGCATCCGGGATGTACGCACGAATGTCGTCTTCTTTGGCAACCACCTCGTGCTTTAGTGATGCCACCAATCGTTTTGCCAGGGTGACTGGAACCGGGGTGACAAGTCCGATCCAGCCCGAGGCAAGGCGCGGGGTCAGAACCGGAAGCGGAATGATGATTCTGCGCCTAAGGCCCGCAACCTCGGCATATTGCTGCATCATCTCCATGTAGGTGAAGACGTCTGGCCCTGCGATATCAAATACTCGGTTTACCGACTTATCAATGGTTGCTGAGCCGACCAAATACCTCAGGACATCTCTGATGGCAATTGGTTGGATTCGATTCTTCAGCCACTTTGGTGTGACCATGATTGGAAGGCGCTCGGTTAGGTGGCGCAGCATCTCAAAGGATGCCGACCCAGAGCCAATCACGACACCAGCGCGAAGTTCTATGGTTGGCACCCCGCTGCCTCTGAGAATCTCACCGGTCTCGGTTCTTGCTGCCATGTGTGGGGAGAGTTCGTCATTGCTCGAAGTCATGCCTCCGAGGTAGATGATTCGCTGCACCTGGTTGACCTTTGCCGCTTTGGCGAACTTAGTGGCCAGGTCCGCTTCCTCCGCTTCAAAGTTCTTGGGGGAGTTCAGTGCATGAAGCAGGTAGTAGGCGATGTGGACTCCGCTCAGTGCCCTGTTCAGCACCGCAGGATCAGCGGCATCGCCTTCAGTAATTTCAACTTGGTGGACCCACGGGTAATCACGCAACTTATCTGCGTTTCTTACCAGGACCCGCACGCGGTAATTGTGAACCAGGAGCTCTCGAATCAAACGCCCACCGATGTATCCGGTGGCACCGGTAACCAGAATCCGAGCCGGCTTACCATCCTCAGCCAGTAGCTCCGGTAGGTCAGCGGTGACGTTTTCGATCATGCCTAACTAAACCACGACCGGGTTGGTTTTGTTTCTAGCCGAAGCGTCCCGAAACGTAATCCTCGGTTTGCTGGACTGCGGGGTTAGAGAAGATCTTTTCGGTCTTGTCATATTCGATCAGTTTGCCCGGTTGGCCGGAACCTGCAATGTTGAAGAATGCAGTCATGTCCGAAATTCGTGCGGCCTGCTGCATATTGTGAGTAACGATCACTACCGTGAAGCGCTCCTTCAGCTCAAACGCAAGATCCTCAATCGCCTGCGTTGAGATTGGATCCAAGGCGCTGGTTGGCTCATCCATCAAGAGCACGCTTGGCTCAACTGCAATCGCTCGTGCGATGCAGAGTCGCTGCTGCTGCCCACCAGAAAGCCCCGATCCGGGCTTGTCGAGGCGATCCTTCACTTCGTTCCAAAGGTTCGCGCCCACAAGCGATTTCTCGACCAAATCATCGGCTTCGGACTTCGTCATCTTTGAGTTGTTGAGCTTGTATCCAGCGAGAACGTTGTCTCGAATCGACAGGGTTGGGAAGGGGTTTGGTCTTTGGAAAACCATTCCGACCTGACGCCTCACCATTACTGGGTCAATTTCCGGTCCGTAGAGATCCTCGCCATCAACCAGAAGCTTGCCTTCGACCCGAGCACCCGGAATCACCTCGTGCATCCGATTGATAGTTCTCAGTAGCGTCGACTTTCCGCAACCAGAAGGCCCGATGAAGGCAGTGATAGAGCGAGGCTCAATCTCCATGCTCACGCCTTCGACGGCTAAGAAGTTGCCGTAGAAGACGTTGAGGTCCTGAAGTTCAAGGTGCTTTGCCATTTCTAGCCTTTCTTGGGAGCAAAAAACTTCGATACCAACCTTGCTCCCAGGTTGAGGATCATGACGATCAACATCAGAGTCAGAGCACCAGCCCAGGCACGATCGATGTAAGCCTGGAAGTTGGTGCCGACGTTTGCGTATGAGGTGTAAACGAAAACCGGAAGGGTCATCATTCGACCATCAGTGGGGTCGTAGTTCATAGAAGAGGTGAATCCAGCCACGAGCAAAAGTGGTGCCGTTTCGCCAATCACACGTGCAATGGCAATCATGACTCCGGTCACGATGCCTCCGATTGCTGTGGGCACAACAACCTTCACGACAGTCAGCCATTTTGGAACACCCAAAGCCAAGGATGCCTCGCGGAGCTCGTTTGGCACAATCTTTAGCATCTCTTCAGTTGACCGGATTACGACTGGAATCATCAATACCGATAGTGCTACCGAGCCTGCGATTCCCATGCGAACGCCAGGTCCAAAAATCAATGCGAAAACGGCGTAAGCAAACAAACCAGCCACGATCGATGGAATACCCGTCATCACATCAACTAGGAATGTGACAGCCTTGGCGAGCCTGCCCCGACCGTACTCAATTAGGTAGATCGCAGTCATGATTCCGATTGGTACTGAGAAAAGCGTCGCCAAGGCCGTGATTTCGAGAGTGCCGACAATCGCATGAATTGCTCCTCCACCCTCGCCCAGAATGTTTCGCATGGAATACGTAAAGAATTCGATGTCAAAACGCTTGGACCCTAGGGTCAACACCGTCGCGACCAAGGACACAAGTGGAACAAGGGCCAAGAGGAATGCTCCTGTTACCAGGGAGGTGACAAGGCGATCAGTCGCCTTTCGCTTACCTTCTACCAGCATTGAGACCAGCACTGAGATAAATACGAATCCCAGTGCCGCAACCAAAGCACCTGGAACCAGGCCCAATCCGGATTCTGATGAGGTGGCAAGCGCCGTCATCACTCCAGCAGCAACCGAGGCCACGCCCAGTAGCGGGTTGAAAAACCTGGGCAGCGAACCCTTCATGCTTAGTGATTCCGGCCTTGAAAACTGGATGCTCACTTGCCACCCCCAACCGCGCTTCTAGCCAGAATGCCGCGAGCAATGGAATTGACAAGGAGGGTGATCGCAAACAGCACCAAGCCGGTAGCGATCAGCAGATTCACGTAACTACCGCCAGCTTCCGGGAATTGCAGAGCGATGTTCGCTGCGATGGTGTTTGGGTTGGTAGAGGTCAACAGTGCGAAGGAGATGACGGCCGATGGGGACAAGACCAATGCCACAGCCATAGTTTCACCAAGGGCACGACCAAGGCCGAGCATGGCGGCAGATACGATTCCTGGCCTACCAAAAGGGATAACAGCCAAGCGAATCATCTCCCACTTGGTTGCCCCGAGGGCCAAGGCTGCTTCTTCGTTGAGTCTTGGGGTTTGCAAGAACACCTCGCGAATCAAAGCTGCCATGATCGGCAAGATCATGATTGCGAGAACAATTCCAACAGTCAGCATGGTTCTTCCGGTCGCGGAAAGCTGACCACCAAAGAGAGGAATCCAGCCCAGGTTTTCATTCAGCCACGAATAGCTCGGGTTGAGGAAGGGTGCGAGAACCTGAATACCCCAAAGCCCGTAAACCACAGAGGGTATGGCTGCAAGGAGGTCGATTAGGTAGCCAAGAGTCTGTGCAATCTTTCGGTTTGCATAGTGTGAAATAAACAGCGCGATACCAATCGCCAGCGGTGTTGCGATGATCAGCGCGATTGCGGACCCATATACGGTTCCGAATACATATGGCGCAACGTAGGCCCAGAAACCATCCGGCGCGGCGTAAAGATCCTGCGCGTAGAAGGCAGGTGTCGCCTGAATGACCAAGAACGCTGCAACCAATGCAAGTGTGGCCAGAATGCTTACGCCAGATACTCGCGCTAAACCCGCAAAGACTAAATCGCCCACCCGGCGAACCGATCGCTGAGTCATCGGATGCCCTCAATTACTGCTTGATTCTTCGCCCTCGTTGTCTCGGTAATTGGGGACGAGCCAGCGAATTCTTGAGCCGCAACCTGCCCAGCCTCGGAGTTGATGTAAGTTGCATACTCTTTCACCAGCAATCCGATTGCGCTGTTCTGATAAACATTGCAGCCCATCAAATACGTAACCAGAGCCACTGGGTAAACGCTGGGGTCATCGGTTTTTCGGTTCAACTTGTAGGCAAGTGAGTTTGCGGGTCGGCCTTCAGAAATCTCAGATGCGTCGATCAATTTCGCAGCACGTTCAGGAGTAAATTTCACAAACTCATCGCCCACCAGTAGGGCTGCCGCTCCCAGTTCACCTTGCCTAGATGCGTCTGCGTAGCCAATCGTGCCGTTTGCCTGAAGAGCGGCGATCACACCCGCTGTGGTGTTACCGCCCTCACCGCCGTATTCGGCAGGCCACTCTTCTGTCTTGCCCGCCTGCCAAATCTCAGGTGCGAGTTGGGCGAGGTAGTCGGTGAAGTTTCCCGTGGTGCCGGATTTGTCAGATCTGTGCACAGCCGTGATCCCAAGATCGGGAAGATTCATCCCGGGGTTGCTATCTGCGATCTCTGGGTGGTTCCAGCGCTTAATCTCCCCAGTGAATATCCTTGCAAGCGTTTGAGGAGTGAGGTTGATGCTTTTTATCCCGTCGAGGTTGAACAGCACTGCAATCGGGGAGATATAGACCGGAATTTCCCATGCGCCCGATCCAGGAGCACAGTTAGGTGATTCCAGTTCGAGCTCCTCGTCTTTGAAATATGAGTCGGATTGGGCAAAGGCGACCGCACCCTCGAAGAACTGAGAGCGCCCGGTTCCAGAACCAGTCGGGTCGTAGTTGATGGTTACGTCTGGGTTGAGTGACTGAAAACTTGCAACCCAAGCCTCTTGGGCTGAAGCCACAGAAGAAGCACCGGAACCATTCAAGGTTCCAAAAAGGTCAGAGTCGGTCTCCGGTAATCCAATTTCGTTGAGTGCGCACCCAGAGAGGGCCAGCACAGTGGCCGCAGCTGCAACCGAACGGATCAAAGACGCCACAATTTCCTCAGGAAGTCGACGTCGTTAACTTTATGAACAAAAGGCGAAGAAAAATCGTTTGAAAGGTTAACAGAAGGTGAATTCGGAAATCAGTCCTCTGAAGCTAAGCACCACTCGGCGCTGACCACCTTTGGTTTCGCACCCAAGCTCAGTCGCAAAACTATGAAGTCACCGGGCTTCAGCGCGGTTGCTTCCATGATGTGTTTCTTTAAATCTTTGTTTGCTGCCGCGGCCAAGGGTTCGAGGACACTGGGCAGCGCAGGGCGGTGGGTGCAAATCAACCCGGACTTGGATTTTCCAAGCAAGGCATCCACCACCTTTTTGGTGCTGATAGGCCTGCGCTTATTGGAACGCTCAGTCAGCTGACCGCGCTCAATCAAGGTGCGCTTGGTCTTTTTCGCATAGGGGGCAATGGTGTCCCAGCACCTTGTCCAAGGTGAGGTGACAAGCTGTTTAGGTCCGTATGCGGCCAACACATTCACAAGCCGCTTCGCTTGGAGCTTTCCCTCGGGAAGAAGTGGACGCTTGGCCTCCTCGCCCTTCCAATCAGAGCGCAGGGTGGCCTTGGCGTGACGCAGGATGATGATGGCCCTGGTCTCGAGTTCTTTGGCTTTGTGCAGTTCAACGCAAAGTTTTAGGAGATTCTGATCGTGTTCGTAGGTAAGTAGTTCGGCGGCCTTTTCGGCGGTTACCCATTCGCACTTAGCAATCTCGTCATTTGCTACAAATTTCTGCTTCTTGGCCGCCTTGGGTTTGACCTTGGAAGCCCAGTAGTGAACCTCTTTGTCTTCGGTGCCAACCGTGTAGCGAATGATGTCAAGCTTGCGCCCGAGCTTGACTGAAACCGAGGCCTCCTCCTTTAGCTCGCGCACCGCGGTTTCTGGAAGCAGCTCACCAGGATCCTGTTTTCCTTTTGGAAAGCCCCAGTCGTTGTAGTTTTCACGGTGCACGAGTAGCACCTCAATTGAGTTACCAGCTTCTCGCCACGGCACAACACCGGCTGCATAAATCGTCACTATCGGCTCCGCTTCTTCGTTAGCGTTCGAGCCATCAGCTCATCCTGCATGTCTAATAACGGAGTGCCCAGCGGGCTAGCGGTCTCTCGCACCCAAGCGCCTGAACTTTGGAGCTTCCAAACCGAAACCTTGTCGCTCATGCCCAGGTCGAGTAGGTCTCGAAGCTCCTTGATTTGATCGGTTTGGGTGATCTTTACCAGGGCCTCAACGCGTCGATCTAGGTTTCGGTGCATCATGTCGGCACTGCCGATGTAGATATCTGGATCGCCACCGTTTTCAAAGTAGAAGATTCTCGAGTGCTCAAGATAGCGGCCCAATATTGAATGGACTTTGATGGTCTCGCTAAGGCCAGGAACGCCTGGCTTGAGTGCGCACATTCCGCGCACCAAAACCTCAACTTCCACCCCAGCCATCGAGGCTAGGTAGAGCTGGTCGATGATTTGCTCATCAACCAAGGAGTTCATCTTGAGTCGGATTCTCGCTGGTCGACCAGCCTTCTTGTGTTCAATCTCGCGCTGGACGCGCTCGGTTAGACCGTTTCGCACGCCGTTTGGCGAGACCAGCAGTGACTGATAATCCGGGGCAGATGAGAAACCAGAGAGTTGGTTGAAGAGCTTGGTCAGGTCTTCACCCACCGACTGCCTGGAGGTGAGAAGTCCAAGGTCCTCGTAATAGCGAGCGGTCTTGGGGTTGTAGTTACCGGTTCCGATGTGGCAGTAGCGACGCAGCTGGTTGCCTTCCTGGCGAATAACCAGAGATAGCTTGCAGTGAGTCTTGAGGCCAACGATTCCGTAAACCACGTGAACACCCGCGGCCTCTAACTTTCTCGCCCAGCCGATGTTGTTCTGCTCATCAAAACGCGCCTTAATTTCAACCAGCGCAAGCACCTGCTTACCCGCCTCTGCCGCATCAATCAGAGCATCAACGATTGGCGAGTCACCGCTGGTTCGGTAGAGGGTCTGTTTGATGGCCAGGACCTGAGGATCCGCTGCAGCTTGCTCCAAGAACGCCTGGACAGAGGTGGCAAAGGATTCGTATGGGTGGTGAACCAAAACCTCGCGTTGGCGCAGTGCGCCGAAAATATCGGCAGCCTCATCATCCTCTGACTGCAGGTAGCGGTTAGTCGTGATCTGGTGGGGTTCAAAATGCAGTTCCGGATACTTCAGGAATGCAATGGAACTCAGCGCCTTGAGATCAAGCGGCTCCGGTAAGTGATAGATGTCGTGAGCCTCGACATCGAGTTCACGGGAGAGAAGCTCTAGAACTTGAGGGTCGATGTCTTCGGCAACCTCGAGTCTGACCGGAGGCCCAAATCGACGACGCAAGAGTTCTTTTTCAAGTTGAACCAGTAGGTTCTCGCCCTCATCTTCATCAACTTCCAAGTCCTCGTTTCGGGTGACTCGGAATGCGTGATGTTTCACAACTTCCATGCCTGGGAACAGCTCGGAAAGGAACTCGCCCATCACATCTTCAAGCGGCACATACGCGCGCTCGGCACCTTCTACTGCGACAAACCTTGGAAGCAGCGGTGGGACCTTTACTCTCGCGAAGTGCTCGGACCCAGACTGCGGGTTGCGCAGCACAACAGCCAGGTTTAGCGACAGACCCGAGATGTAGGGGAAGGGGTGAGCAGGATCAACGGCTAAAGGCGTAAGGACCGGAAAAACGTTCAGCTGAAAGTAGTTGTGCAGGGCACGCTTTTGAGACTCATTCAGCTTTCCAAAGTGAGTGACATGAATGCCGTGGCGCTCAAGGGCTGGTGAAATCTCGTCCCTGAAAAGTTTTGAGTGTCGCGCCTGAAGCTCACGGGTGCGCTCAGAAATGCTGACCAGAACCTCTTGAGGACTGAATCCGGCTGCTGACTGAACGGCAATTCCGGTGGCTACTCTGCGCTTGAGGGAGGCCACTCGAACCATGAAGAACTCATCTAGGTTTGACGCAAAAATGCTCAGAAAATTCACGCGCTCGAGAAGCGGAATGCTCCTATCCTCGGCGAGCTCCAGGACTCTTTTGTTGAAATCAAGCCAGCTCAACTCGCGATCAAGGAATCGATCATGAGGCAGATCGGGCTGCGAGTCTGGGCGAAAGATAGCCGTGGTCTCTTCTGACATAGGAACAATCTTTACAGGTTGCAGGTGAGCGGAAAGTTAATTTTCTCAGTCACTCTCGCCGTCGTGATTCGGATCCAGTCGATAACCCACGTTTCGCACCGTGCCGATTAGTGATTCCATTTCGCCCAGTTTCGCCCTGAGTCTTCGAATATGCACATCGACTGTTCTAGTGCCACCAAAGTAGTCATAGCCCCAAACTTCGCTCAAAAGTTGCTCTCTGGTGAACACTCTTCCGGGGTTGTCATTTAGGTGGCGAAGTAATTCAAACTCTTTAAAGGTCAGGTCCAGGGTTCGACCGTTTATTTTTGCGGTGTAGCTGACCTCGTCAATCACCAGACCGGTGTTGATCTTCACGGTGTGGGATTGAGTTTTGCCAACCGCGAGCCGGACGCGAGCATCGATTTCCGCCAGCGAAGCTGTGGCTAGCAGAAAATCCGTCGCCCCCCACTCAGGTGTAATCACCGCGAGTGCTTGGTCCTGAATCAATAGCACAAGTGGAGTATCCCAACCGGCGGCAACCAAAATCCGCGCGATGCCGCGGGCAGCAATCAAGTCCTGGCGACAATCCAGGATGGTGAGGTCGTGAGATTTTGCATTAGCAATTTCTGCGGCATCGGGTGCGATTTGAGTTACTGCGTGACCAAGCAGTTCGAATTGTGAAGCGAGCGCATCTTGCGAGGGGGTGATCAATAAAACTGTCGCCATACCCGCCCTCCAGATACCCAAATGATAGTGGCGAATGGCTTTGCGGATAGAGTTTGTGCTGTGAGCAAGCAGTGGGTGCAGATCATTTTGATCTGGGTGGGGGTCCTGATCTCGGGTCTTCTCACGCTGAGCTTGGTCGATCCTGAACGCACCTACACCTACTTTTCAGCAATCGCCGCCGCATCGATTGCGCTGGTGAGCATCGAGCATTTGATCTCCGCCAAAACCAAGGACACCGTTAGACAGCAGGTTTATGTTGCGGCTGGCAGTTTTGCCATCCTGGGTCTACTCACGCTTTTGAAGCTGCTGGGTTAGGATTTAGGCATGCTCTTGGCACTCGAGATTTTCTTCACTGGACTGTTGGTTCTAGCCTCTTTGGCTATTGGCGGAGTTTCCGCACTAGTTCTTTACAAGCTATTTAAGGGTCAGCGCTAACTTTGTTCGTCATCCCAGACGATCTGCCAATTGAGCTCACCCCCTTCACCTTCCTTCTGGGTGATTGGCGCGGCAGTGGAGTAGTCAGCTACTCGATTGATGAAAATCCGAGCGAGACCGAGTTTTTCCAGACCGCATCTTTTCGCCCCCTAGCCCTTGGCAAGCTCGAATTTGCCGCCGAGGTAAAGGATGTTGAGGGCAATTTGATTGCCCAAGAGCGTGGCTATTTTTCACTCTCTAGACCGGCATCGGCATCAGACGCGGGACCGGGGCTACTGCCCTCCGATGGCACCAAGCTGTTGACAGTTCGAGAAGACCTCGAACTTTGGCGTAATAAGAATGGCGGCTTCGACATTGAGGCTTTGATTGTGAGCCCGCAGGGAGTCGCCGAGCTTTACTTTGGACAAATCAAAGGTGCGCGAATCGACCTGGCTACCGACGCAGTGCTGCGCTCTCCAAATGCCAAGGAGTACAACGCTGGAACACGCTTGATGGGATTGGTCGAAGGGGCGCTGCTCTGGGCTTGGGACATGGCCGCGCTTGGTCAGCCCCTGAAATCCCATGCTTCGGCAAGGTTGGAAAAGGTTGAGTAATCAGCACTTCGGCAATCCGCTAAACGAGCAGCGACAGCTATTCGAAGGCGAGGCATTTGTCCTTCGCGAGGACATGGTGGTTTTTGAGGTATCCGGCCCAGACTCCAAGAAGTGGCTGCACTCACTAACTAGTCAAAACATTCTGGGCCTAAAGCTGGGGGAGAGCGCCGAAACCTTGTTGCTAAGCCCAAGCGGCCACATCGAATTTCAGCTCAAGGTAATTGCTGGTGAAGATTCGCTATACGTGATTACGCCCCGGAGCTCCCATCCCGCCTTGGTTGCCTGGCTTGAGAAGATGATCTTCCGATCCAAGGTCAAGATTTCTAACCTGGAACTTGAGGTAGTTGGCGTTTTCAAAGAACTACAGACTGACGCTCCAGTCTGGATTGACCCGTTCTCGAAAGACTCGGCCGTTAGCGTCCGCTATGCCAAAGAGCGAGCAAGTTTCTCTTATCGCGAGTATTTGATGACTGAATTGCCGACAATGGCAAGAGCTGGCCTGATGGCCTATCAGGCACTGCGCATCGCCGCCGGTCGTCCCGAATTTAGCGATGTTGATGAAAAGACCCTGCCGCATGAGTTGGACTGGCTTTCTAGTGCGGTGCACTTATCCAAAGGCTGTTATCGAGGGCAGGAGACTGTCGCCAAAGTTCACAACTTAGGTCATCCGCCACGTCGCGTTGCAATTTTGCACCTAGAGCAGGGCGATGTCTTGTGTAATCCAGGCGATGCGATTGAGTATCAAGAAAAGCCAGTCGGAAAAGTTCTAGCTGGAGCACTGCACTACGAGCTAGGTTCGATCGCCCTGGCCCTGCTATCGCGAAACACCCCATACCTGGAGCTGGGTATTCGGATTGGCCAGAATCTATACCAGGCATCACAACAGGTCCTGGTTCCACACGATGCCGGTAAAGCTGCAAACCTCCCAAGACCTGCTGCTTTCAAACTCAGTCGCAAAAATGTTTGAGCTTCGGGGTGGCAGCGCCAGGGTTAAGGACTCACTCTGGGCCATTTTCCAAATTGCGATGGCAACAACCACTGCCTACGCGATTGCCTACTTTGGTTTAGGTCACCCGGTGCCACTGCTCGCAGTGACCGTTGCAATTTCATCGCTTGGCTTGGCTCGTGACACAAGGCCTGACCGGGTAGCGGCTACGGCGCTCGCCATGACGCTTGGTGTTGGACTTAGTGAGAGCTTGCTGTTGCTATTTGGCGCTGGCAGCATCCAGCTTTTGGTAGCGATCTTGCTAGCACTCTTGGTGGCGCGGTTTATCTCTCAGAGTCCTGCTTTTGCCCTCACCGCAGCGATTCAAGCGGTATTGGTGCAGTTATTGCAAGTGCCTTCTGGGGGCGTTTACGCCCGTGTAATTGATGGGATTATCGGTGGCTTGGTGGCACTTGTATTCACAGCGCTACTGCCTAGGAATCCCATAAAACTTGCCCGAGCAGATGCGGCAAAACTGTTCGCTATTTTCAAGGACACTCTCGGCGATGTGCGCTCTGTCCTGCTCACTCCAGATGTGCAGTTGGCTGACAGCGCCCTTGATCGCATCAGGACTACTCAGCCTCTTATTGATAACTGGCGGGCCTCGCTTGAAAGCGCGATTGCAATCGGCAAAATTAGCCCCTTCTACCGGTGGGCCAAGCAGCAGATTAAGGATCAATTAGTGCTTATGGAGGGCATGGACCTAGCAACCAGGAACCTTAGGGTCGTGGTCCGCCGGGTTGATTTTTTGGTTAGGGATCTGCGCCCGAGGAAAGAGTTGGCCCAATTGGTTGCCAAGTTCTTGATCGCGGTTGACTTACTGGAGAGCTCCCTGGACGATTTTTCACTTTCACACAAAGCGAGAAAGTATCTAGTAAAGCTGGCTCCAGAGCTTGGGGTATATCCAGCGCTGCCGCTCAGTGAGCAAGTTATTGTGCTGCAGCTAAGACCGTTGTTTGTAGATCTTTGCCAAGCCAGTGGCATAGACATTGAGAAGGCAAAGGACCTGCTGCCCGCCGTTGACTAAACTTTGGGCTATGACTTACAACCTGATTCTGCTCAGACACGGCAACAGCACCTGGAACCAAAAAAACCTCTTCACCGGTTGGGTGGATGTTGATCTAAGCGATCAGGGTCGTCAAGAGGCAAA
>DLOY01000004.1:3030-4661 GCA_002478545.1 Micrococcales bacterium UBA7472 | reverse complement strand
GTGCTGAAAAGAGCGATAAACACCGCTCACATTGCTCTCGATCAGATCGACCGCAACTGGATCCCAACCGAGCGTTCTTGGCGGCTAAACGAGCGTCACTACGGCGCGCTTCAAGGTCTAGACAAGGCCGAGACGTTGGAGAAGTATGGCCCAGAGCAATTTCAGATTTGGCGACGCAGCTATGACGTGCCACCGCCACCAATCGCGGATGACAACGAGTTCTCCCAGGCCCATGATGAGCGTTACGCAGATCTAGGCGATGCACTTCCGAGAACTGAGTGCCTAAAGGATGTCCTGGTCCGAATGCTGCCTTATTGGCACTCGACCATCGCTCCAAAGCTAACCGAGCACAAAACTGTTTTGATTACCGCTCACGGCAACTCCCTGCGAGCGCTAGTGAAGCACCTGGACAATGTTTCAGATGAGGAAATCGCCGAGTTGAACATCCCGACCGGCATCCCGCTGCACTACAAGCTCGATGAGAACTTCAAGCCTTTGGTTGCCGGTGGAGAATACCTAGACCCAGAGGCCGCAGCCGCCGGAGCGGCCGCGGTGGCGAATCAGGGTAAGAAGTAATTAGTTCTCGGTCCACTCACCGGTCTGCAAGAAGCTGACCTTTGATGAGATGTCGACGACGTGGTCTGCAAAACGCTCAAAATAGCGGGACGCTAGCGTCACATCGACGGTGAACATCGCGTTTTCTTTCCAGTCATCAGCTAGAACAACGTCAAAGACTTTTCGGTGTAGGCGGTCAACCGCTTCATCCTGCGCCTGAATCTCGCGAGCTAGGTCGAGATCGGTGTTTCCAAGAAGCTTGATGGCTTTGGAGACTAGCTCTAGGTCAATGCGGGCCATGTCTTCAAAAGTCTTGCGAAGTGAGTCTGGAACAGCACTTCCAGGAAAGCGGTAGCGAGCGATCGCGGCAAGGTGTGAGGCTAGAGCGCCCATGCGCTCGATTGAGGCGCTCATACGAAGCGCAGAGACCAAAATACGAAGGTCGCGCGCTACTGGAGACTGCGTAGCCAAGACCTTTATGACCAATTCGTCGAGGCCAAGAGCCTTTTCCTCATTAGTGGAGGCAAGGGCTAGTGCTTCATCTGCTAACGATACGTCGGAGTTTAGGAAGGCGCGAGATGCCTTGTCCATGATGATTTGTGCAGCCTCCGCCAATTGGACTAGGCGCTCCTGAACTTCGGTTAGCTCCTGCTGAAAAACTTGACGCATGCCCATCTCCGCTTCCTTACTGGGTGCGATTAGCTTTCAGACCCAAAGCAAACTTTTGCTTAATTCGTTGCAAACCAGTCGATAACTCTGTGTCAGATTCGCACACCCTCATTTAGTCTAGGCACAGACCAGGTTAGTTAACTTGGTAAACACTTGAAGCGGAGCGAAATGGGCTTGTGGTCCTCTCGGAGCAAGACCTCTGAAACTGAGGTTGATGCTTTTGAACAAGTTGCCTCGCAGGTTGTCGACGTCATCGCTACCGCAGGTGTCGTGCTGGATGAAAACAACAACGTTCTGAGAGCATCACCCGGTGCGGTGCAGTTTGGTTTGGTTCAGAACCGGCGCTTGATTCACTCTTCCCTCGTAAAGCTCTGTGATCGCGCAAGAAACCAGACTGGCGCTGTTGT
>DLOY01000004.1:0-2842 GCA_002478545.1 Micrococcales bacterium UBA7472 | reverse complement strand
AGAAGAGATTTCGTCGCAAACGTTTCGCACGAGCTAAAGACACCAATCGGTGCAATAGGTCTTCTGGCCGAAGCGATCCAAGGTGCGGGCGATGACCCGAAGATGATCGAGAAGTTTTCTAACTCTTTGATTCGCGAAAGTCACCGATTGGCGAACCTGGTGCAGGAGCTGATGCAGCTCTCTAGAGTGCAGAGCGCTGCAGGTCTAGAGAACGCTCGCGAAGTTGATTTGGCCGCCGTGGTCACCGATGCAATTGAGCGAAACCAAGTTCTCGCCGAAAAGCGCAACATCAGAGTTGTAGGTGCAACATCGGAGTCTCTGAAGATCCTGGGCGACTACGAGATGCTCGCCACGGCAGTTCGAAATCTGATTGAAAATGCGATTGTCTACTCCGAGCCTGGGACCCAGGTTGGAGTGGGTCTTAAAGAAGTGGACGGGGTTGCAGAGATATCGGTCACGGACTCCGGAATCGGTATTCCCGAATCTGAGCAGGAGCGAATTTTCGAGCGCTTCTACCGAGTGGACCCATCGCGTTCTCGCGAAACTGGAGGCACCGGGCTTGGGTTAGCGATTGTGAAGCACATCGCAGCTAACCACGGTGGTCAAATCAAGCTCTTTTCCAAGCCAGGTGTTGGTTCAACATTCACCTTGCGCCTACCCATCACTGTTCAGGAGGGCTAATGCCTAGAGTGCTAGTTGTTGAAGACGAAATCGGTCTGAGAGAACCACTTGTATACCTCTTGCAAAAAGAGGGTTACGACATCATCGAGGCCGAAGACGGAAACGTCGCGGTGGAGCTGTTTCGCTCACACAATCCAGATCTGATTCTGCTTGACCTGATGCTTCCTGGGCTTTCGGGCAACGAAGTGTGCCGACTAATTAGATCGGAATCACAGGTCCCGATCATCATGTTGACGGCAAAGGATGCCGAGATTGACAAGGTGGTTGGCCTTGAGCTTGGTGCCGACGATTATGTGACCAAGCCTTACTCCACCAGAGAGCTATTGGCCCGCATGAAGGCTGTGCTGCGCCGTGGCCGCGAGACTGTTCAACATGAGCCTGGCCTTCTCAAGGCAGGTCCTGTTGTGATGGACATCGAGCGTCACACAGTCAGCGTGAACGGCGAGATGGTTCAAATGCCACTCAAGGAGTTTGAGCTACTAGAGCTATTGATGGAGAACCTCAATCGCGTACTAACCCGAGGTCAAATCATTGATCGGGTTTGGGGATCAAACTACTTCGGTGACACCAAAACCCTGGATGTTCACGTGAAGAGAATCCGCTCAAAAATTGAAGAGGATCCCTCAAGACCGAGGCACCTGCTGACCGTTCGCGGGCTTGGCTACAAGTTTGAGGTTTAGTTCAAAGACTCTACGAATGGGCGGTACTCAGCAAGAGATCCGTCCATAACCGGGACTACAAGCTCAACAGGGTCTGATCCGTCTGAAACATAGATGCTGTGAAGCGAACCTGGCTTGGCATCGAGGCTTAGCAAAACACCCTCGGTGCCGTTGAAGCCAAGGTCAAACTTGCCGGACGGCTTAACCTCGAAAGCAACGCGAATCTCCTCGCCGGTTGAATCCTTCGTCTGAAGCGATGCCATTACTGGCTCCATACCCGAGTTCACGAAACTGCCAATCAGCAGGGCCTTGTTGCCCGAGCCCTTGATGATCATCACATTTCGCGCTTTGAGAGATTCTGTGTCAACCATGGTGCCATCGCTTGGGGCGTACATCTCCAGGGAGGTAACCTCGCGGGAGAGCGAGCAGCCTGAAAGCAGGGCTGTGGCCAGCACAAGTGAAGTCAGGGTTGCGATTTTCTTGATTTGCAAGGGTCCTCCGGAGGCTGTTTCTGGGCCAATTCTAACCTAGGAGAACTGGCTTTCCTGTGGTAAAATCAGGCTTTTGGAGCCGAAAGAAGTTTATGAAGTTTGAAGTTGGCGAGACCGTCGTTTATCCACACCACGGAGCCGCGGAAATCATTGAAGTCTCCGAAAAGACCATTCGCGGTGAGACCCAGACCTATCTCAAGCTCAAGGTGGCCCAGGGAGATCTCATCATCCAGGTTCCAGCAGCAAACGTTGAGATGGTCGGTGTGCGCGATGTCATCGACAAAAAAGGTGTGCAGCAGGTTTTCGATGTATTGCGTGCCGAGTTTGTCGAGGAGCCAACCAACTGGTCGCGTAGATACAAGGCCAACCTCGAGAAGCTAGCCTCCGGCGATGTTGTCAAGGTTTCCGAGGTCGTTCGTGACCTATGGCGTCGTGATCAGGACCGCGGTCTGTCCGCAGGAGAGAAGCGCATGCTTGCCAAGGCTCGTCAGATTTTAATCTCCGAGCTCGCATTGGCCCGCAAGGTCGATGAGGAGAAGGCCTCCGCTGAGCTTGACAAGGTTCTGGCTTCCTAGCAGTGAAATCCGCCGTAATCCTCGTCGCCGCTGGCAAGGGCGAGCGTCTTGGTCTCGGTATCCCCAAAGCTCTAGTTGAAATCTCCGGAGCCACTATCCTCGAGCACGCGCTCTCGGTAATCACTTCTCTCAAACCAACCCAGTTGATTGTTGTTGCGCCAGAGGATCACCTGGATACCTTCACAGAAATCGTCTCGCGGTTAGACATCGCAGCCGAGTTGGTTTCAGGTGGGGCAACCAGACAGCAGTCAGTTAAGAATGGATTGGCTCTTGTAACCACCCCGACGGTTTTAGTCCACGATGCGGCCAGATGCTTTACACCTAAAGAGGTTTTTGAAGCCGTCGATGCAGCGCTTGCAGTTTCAAAGAGCGTGGTTCCTGGTCTTGCTGTCACCGACACAATCAAACAGCTTTCGGGCGACACCGTGCTGAAGAC
>DLOY01000001.1:1401-4329 GCA_002478545.1 Micrococcales bacterium UBA7472 | reverse complement strand
GACCTGCTCTTTACGAGGGAGCTGCTCTACCGACTGAGCTAAGGTGGCGCGCGAAAAGACTACCAAAAGCAAAAGGGGCACCATTGCCGTGGTGCCCCTTTTATAGGAGGCCCTGAACCTGTCAGGGTTTTCACCCGCAACAAAAACACTCGGAATTTGTTGCGGGGAAGCTCGAAATCCCTAAGTTAAATCTCCTGGAAATTAGGTTTATTCCAATTCATAAGCCAAGTTCCAAAATGAATCTAGAGACTGGTCAGTTTCATCTGCAGAAACACCTGACCATCCTCTGTTATTTCACCCGTTTCGAGGAATCCGCACTTGGTGTAGCTGCGAATAGCTCGTTCGTTGTGCTTCAAAACTTCAAGGGTCAGGGAGCTCACACCGAGGGATTCAAAAGCGAACCTGACCACTAGTTCAAGCGCTTGGGTGCCAAGTCCTCTTGAGGTTTTGCTGGTCATGAGGGCAATCCTCATGTTCATCGACTGCGATATGGCGTCAAACTCGTTGAGCACTATCTCACCCACGAATTCCTGGGTCGCATTTTCGATTATTGCCCAGTCCAGTCGTTCGGTTGCCCCGGGTCGAGTTTGAAGCCAGTCAGTTAGTTGCTCGATTGTGAATGAGCCGCTACTCGCTGTCCACGAACTAGTCTCCTCATCGCCAATTAGGTCGACGTAGTCATCAAGCCTAGAAATCTCCAGCTGCACCAGCGTGACCTTGCTCCCAGACAGAGTTGGAGCAACAGGGGGGAATTCAACCGGCATGAAAAGAGGCTAGTGGTTTTAGATTCGGGTTTCTAATTCACGTTAGGTTGCCAAACCCCGGCCCTGATTAATCTCGCTCTGGCAGCATCTTCGATGGGTGATTCTGGGCCAATAGCAAACCTCATGAATCTCAAAAGCGTGGTTGTTACCGGACGGGTCAGCCACAGAGGCAGCCCTCTTAGTCCAATCATCGCTCGGTACTCTGCGGGCAGAGTCGCTAGCGCGGATTGAAATAACAGTGCGTAGACAGGCTTAGCCAGTGGCGGTAGAGGGGCTCGCTTGATCCAACTGATTACCGAGCGAGTCTTGTCGCTCACCACAAGCTCGGACTTGAACTGATCAAGCGTGGCTAGAAGTTCGCTCTCAGATTTTGGGGCCTGATTCAAACCCAAAGGCTCAACGGATCGAGCCCAGAGCCTGACGTAGCTATCTGCTCCTCCAGGTATCTCACGCTTTGAGTAATTCTGGTGCGCCCTCAGAAAGCTCTCCATGAATGCGATGTGAACCCAAAGCAGCAGGTGTGGGTCGGCAGCTCGATAGCTGGTGCGCTCGCCATCGGCCGTTTCGTATTCTCCGCTGACTCGGTCGTGCATGCGGTTCACGCGGCCGGCTTCGTTTTTGATGGCGGTGTGAGAACCAAAGGTGGTGACGGTTAGCCAACGAATGGTGCCAGATAGTCTGCCGAGGGGGTCCTGTTCATACCTGGAGTGCTGGGCAACACCAGCTAAAGAGCCAGGGTGCAGAGCCTGCATAAGTAGCGCCCTGATGCCGCCAACTAAGGTTGCAAAATCTGCGTGCACGATCCAAGGTGCATCTTCAGGGAGAAATAGACCAGGCTCATCGCCTTCGGCAACAATAGGCAACCAGGGTGGGATGCCCTGCGGGTCACCAGATAGAAGTTTGCGAAACCTTTTTGAAAGGTTTTCTTGTAACCGATTGTTGGGCAATTAGAACCTAATCTTTATGAAACACCTACTGGAGAACAATGACTGAGCAAGAACTAATCCAAGAGTTTCAGAAAAACCGACTTCACATCATCCTCGCTCAACTTGCCCCCACGGCACTGCTTGCATTTGCTGCAATTGCAACCCCGGGAATTGCCGCCTCAGATGAATATGTGAAGCACGCATTTGCCCTGATTTTGCTGGCTTCGGGAATCCTAGGCGCACTCGCTGAATACTCGGCTGCTGCTCAGGCCCAGGCCGCAATCGATGATTTGAAGGTGCTCCCTGGAGCGTCCAAGCTGCGCTCTCGAGTAATAGCTTTCCGGCCTTGGCTTGAGGTTGTGAAGTTTGTTACCCCAGCAATCTTTATTGCCATCTTTGGCTTGATACTGGCTGGGCTTTACCTCTAGGAAAGACAGAACCCCCGAGGCCATAGCCCCGGGGGTTCTGCTTTAGCCTGACTAGTGCTGTACTGCCTTGGCGATGCCCGCACCGGTTAGGGAGCGAACCTCGAGTTCGGCGTACTTTGCATAGTTACGCTCGTTGGAAGTCTTGGTTCCAAGCCAGCCCATGAAGAAGCCGAATGGAATTGAGACGATTCCTGGGTTTGCAAGTGGGAACCAGTTGAACGCGATTCCACTGTCGAATGGAATCAAGCTGGTTGCTGCACCCGACACCACTGGACTGAAGATCAGCAGTCCGACGGCTGAGAATAGACCACCGTAGATGGCCCATACCGCACCGCGGGTGTTGAACTCTTTCCAGAACAGGGACAAGAGAACTGCAGGTAGGTTTCCACTGGCTGCGATTGCGAATGCAAGCGCAACCAAGAAAGCTACGTTCAGACCCTGAGCAGCAATAGCCAAGACAATCGACAGACCACCGATCACAAACGCTGCAATACGGGCAACCTTGACTTCTTCTTCAGCAGTTGCATTGCCCTTCTTGATTACGTTGGCGTACAGGTCGTGAGCCAGCGATGAGGAGGAGGCAAGGGTTAGACCTGCCACCACAGCCAGGATAGTTGCGAATGCAATCGCACCAACCACAGCAAGCATCACTGCTCCACCCACGGTTCCGGTTCCACCACCGAGGTACTCGGCAAGCATTGGAGCCGCCACGTTACCTGCCTTGTCCTTGGCCGTGATCGCCTCGGCACCCACCAAAGCCGCTGCACCAAAGCCTAGGGCGATGGTCATTAGGTAGAAGGTTCCGATGTG
>DLOY01000001.1:0-1260 GCA_002478545.1 Micrococcales bacterium UBA7472 | reverse complement strand
TGAGGAAGACCTGCGGTTCCAAGAATCAGAGCCAGTGCAAGCGAGATCAGGTCTAGCTTGGAGAACAGGGTCTTCAAGGCATCTAGGTTTCCAGCCTCATCAAAGACATCCTTACCAAATCGTTGACCTGGTTCTAGGAAGCTTGGATTACCCGACGCGGCTTGAGCGGCACCGAGCATCTCCGAGATGTTGAACTGGAAATGAACCAAAACCATGATGGTCATCACGGCGGCACCAGTCATGAGCAAGAACGCCTTGATGATCTGCACATAAGTGGTTCCACGCATTCCACCAACGGTCACGTAGATGATCATCAAGACACCAACGCCCACGATTACCCAGTTCTTTGCGGCACCGTCGGTGAAGCCAAGAAGTAGGGAAACCAGTGCACCAGCACCAACCATTTGAGCAAGCAGGTAGAAGACCGAAACGACAACCGTGGAGGTCGCGGCGGCGGTTCTAACCGGGCGCTGCTGCATGCGGAAGGCTAGAACGTCGCCCATTGTGAAGCGACCTGAGTTACGAAGCGGTTCAGCAACGAGCAGCAATGCCACAAGCCAAGCAACCAAGAATCCGATCGAGTACAAGAAGCCGTCATAACCAAAGAGTGCGATGGTTCCAGCGATACCTAGGAAGGAGGCCGCCGACATGTAGTCACCAGCGATGGCGAGACCGTTCTGGAATCCAGAGAAGTTGCCACCACCGTTGTAAAAGTCGGTTGCCTTGGTGTTCTGGCGCGAGGCACGGAACACCACGTAGAGAGTTACCAAAACAAAAAGAAGGAACAGTGCACTTGAGACTGTTGTGTGGTCTAGATTCACTGGGCCAACTCCTTCTCCACCTGATCGCGTAGCTTGTCGCTAGCGCCATCCAGGACATGCGAGGAGTGACGTTCGTAGAGCCACATAATCACGAACGTAGACACAAACTGCAATGTACCCAGGATGAAGGCGATGTTGATGTTTCCGATAACTGGGGTAACTACAAAGTCACGAGCAAAAGCTGTGAGCAAAATGTAGATGAAATACCAGGAGAGAAAAGCCGCAGTCAGAGGAAATGCGAAACCTCTGAAGCTTTTTCTCAGCTGGGCGAATTCGGGACTGGCCTGAGTGGCTTCCCAAACTCGATGCTGCTGATCCGACATTGAACTCCTTTGTTCATTCGGCCGGTCCTACCGACCGAAGCATTGCTGCCTATCAGACTCTAGCGAAAAAATTTGCTTATAACTCAACCAGCGCAGGTTTTATTCCCGCTACCAAT
>DLOY01000066.1:6374-6553 GCA_002478545.1 Micrococcales bacterium UBA7472 | reverse complement strand
TGACGAATTGCCGCAATTGTTTCGGCGTCGTATTTGTCGCCTCCGGCATGAGGGGCGGGTGAGGGTTTCCCAACGTACTCTGGTCGTTGGATGTGCTTTGGAACTAGCCGCTGAGGGCTAAGTCTTCCTGGGATCAACACACCTTGCTCGGTTCTTGGCACCACGAAAGTCTAGTTTTC
>DLOY01000066.1:1678-6261 GCA_002478545.1 Micrococcales bacterium UBA7472 | reverse complement strand
GAGGCCGGACCCCAAACCATTGCACTGGATCGAATCGGTCCATTTGCTTCGGCCGAAGAGGCGGCACGAGCGCTTCAAATTGTTGCTGAGCGAGCTCGCGCCATTGCTGAGGAAGAAAGACTTGAGGATTAGCTAAAGCTTTGTTCCTCGGTGGGAAAGGCGCCGGTGCGAACTTCTTCGCGGTAACTGGTGGCTGCTTCGAGTAGCGAATCTCTGAGGTTTAGGTATTTCTTGGCAAATTTCGGGGATCTGTCCGATAACCCAGCAAAGTCAGTCCAGACCAGAATCTGGCCATCGCATCCAAGGCCCGCACCAATACCAATGGTCGGGATTTGAAGTTCATCGCTCACTCGCTGCGCCAGCTGAGCTGGGATCATTTCGAGGACAATTGCGAAGGCCCCGGCCGCTTGAAGTTCTTTAGCATCCTGGAGTAGCTGCCCTGAAGAGTCTCCGCGACCCTGCACCTTGAATCCAGAAAGCTGATTTACTGACTGTGGGGTAAAACCCAGATGTCCCATTACGGGGATGCCAGCATCAACGATCCGTTTTACAGCTTCCGGCCTGGCTCCCTCAAGCTTGACCGCGTCTGCACCAGTTTCTTTCATTATCTTGATCGATGAGGCGAGAGCCTGCTCACTGGAGAGCTCGTAGCTACCAAAGGGCATGTCCACAACCACCAGTGCGGATTGGGTTGCCTCCGTGACAGCTTTGCCAAAATGCACCATTTGCTCGATGGTCACCGGAATGGTTGTCGGATATCCCAGCACAACGTTTCCCGCAGAGTCGCCAACGAGCAGGACCTCAATACCTGCTTGGTCGAATATCTGGGCAGTCAGGGCATCGTAACTTGTGAGACACGCAAACTTCTCACCCTTTTGCTTGAGCTGTGCGAGGGTACCGGTGCGAATCTTCATCTTGCTTCAAACCTTGTTGTGATGGGGACGCGCCGTCCCGAACCAAAGCTAACTTCACTGAGCTTAGTTCCGATTGCCCCCTGGGATCGCTTCCATTCCGCGGCTCGAATCATAGAGTCGGTTTTCAAAACCAAGTCCTCGGGGTAGCCGGCCGCGATCGCCTGCGTAGTGGTTTGGTTTTGCTCAATCAAAATCCTGATAATGCCATCGAGGATTTCGTAGTCGGGTAACGAGTCCTGGTCTAGCTGACCCGGTCTGAGTTCCGCTGAGGGTGGCTTTTCAATTGACGAGAGCGGGATCAACTCTTTACCAGCTCGCTCATTGACATAACGAGAAATCCGCCAAACATCAGTCTTGAGAAGGTCTTTGATTGGAGCAAAACCACCGGCAGAATCTCCATAGATGGTGGAGTAGCCAACTGCCACCTCAGACTTATTTCCCGTTGTCAGAAGCAATCTACCTTCAGAGTTCGAGATTCCCATCAGGATCACCGCTCTGAGCCTTGCCTGCAAGTTCTCCTCGGCTAGCGGTGAGAGAGTCAACATTTTCTCAAAGGCCGAGTGTGCGGGCTCGATCGGGATCGTTCGGAATTCAATCCCTAGATTGGCTGCCACTGCAATGGCGTCCTGCACAGAGTGATCTGAGGAGTATCGCGACGGCATCGCCACACCGACAACATTTTCAGGTCCGATTGCTGCGGCAGCTATAGCCGCGCACAGAGCAGAATCGATGCCACCCGATAATCCGAGTACGAGTTTTGACTGTCTTGTCTTCTTGAGGTAATCCCGGAGACCACAGACTAGAACTTGATAGATCTTTTCATTCTCAGTGAGCGTTTGAAGCTCACCCTCGATGGCCTCAAATAAGCCTTCGGCAAAACCTGCCCGATAGATTTCAGCTCCAGCTGCATCCAGCACAAAGCTGCCGCCATCGAAGACGAGCTCATCCTGACCACCGCAAAGATTCGCGTATGCGATTGGAACACCGGCTGCGTACTCTTTAGCTGCCTCTCGTCGTTTCGCCTCTTTGGAGAAGGTGTATGGAGACCCATTCAATACAGCGATCAGATCTACATCCTGGCCGAACGGGTTTTTCTGTTCACCCCAGATGTCCTCACAGATTTTGATGCCAACCCGCGCACCTGCAACATCAATCACGAGCTCCTGGTCACCAGGGACAAAATTCCGCCAGTCATCAAAAACGTCGTAGTTAGGAAGTAGTTGTTTGTCATACCTACCCAAGAGCACTCCGCCGCGAATGACGGCAGCCGAATTGTGCGCTATAGCCTTTGAAGATTGAGCTGGGTTCTCGTGGCTGGCGATCCTTGCGAAACCTACTAACAGGGTCAAATTGGGAATTGATGCACTGAAGCCGACCAGCTCTGTGAGTGCTGCTTCCGAGGATGCGACGATGTCGCGCCGGTAGCTGAGGTCCCCAAGAGGATAACCGCACAATGCGAGTTCGCCAAAGATGACCAGATCGATGCCAGTCCGAGACGCCTCAAGGGCTGCAGATTTGATTTGCTCTAGGTTGCCTGCAAAGTCACCAACGATCGGGTTGGTCTGCGCGAAAGCGAGCCTTATAGGTAGCACAAGCACTAGCCTATTAGCTAGCAAGGAAGGTAGAGCATGGATAAGCAGCAAGAGTTCGTTCTACGGACAATTGAAGAGCGCGGCGTGAAATTTATTCGCCTGTGGTTCACCGATGTTGCAGGGACGCTGAAGTCGGTCGCGGTAGCTCCAGCAGAGATTGAAGGCGCATTTTCCGAGGGTATTGGCTTCGATGGCTCAGCCATTGAGGGATTGGCAAGAACCAGCGAGGCTGACATGCTCGCTAAGCCCGACCCTTCAACCTTCCAGATTCTTCCCTGGCGCGGAACTGTGGACCCAGCCGCAAGAATGTTCTGCGACATTGCAACACCTGATGGCAAGCCAGCGTCAGCGGATCCGAGAAACGTGTTGCGCAGGGCGCTCGATAAGGCAGCCCGGATGGGCTTCTCCTTCTACGTTCACCCCGAGATCGAGTTCTATCTTCTGAAGTCAGCTGATCTTGGGCCGGATGGACAACCTGTTCCAGTTGACAACGCGGGCTATTTTGACAATGTCCCTGGTGGTACAGCTCACGATTTCAGACGTCGTGCGGTAACAATGCTCGAACAGCTTGGAATCTCCGTAGAGTTCTCCCATCATGAGGGCGGTCCGGGCCAAAACGAGATCGACCTGCGCTACGCCGATGCTCTTTCAATGGCGGACAACATCATGACTTTCAGAACGGTTGTTAAGGAAGTGGCAATCGAGCAGGGTGTTTATGCGACATTCATGCCAAAGCCATTCACTAATCACCCTGGCAGCGGCATGCACACCCACTTCTCTTTGTTTGAGGGCGATAAGAACGCATTTTTCGATCCTGCCGCGACTTATCACCTGAGCAATACCGCTCGTCAGTTCATGGCCGGAATTCTCAAACACGCTCCTGAAATCACCTTGGTGACCAACCAGTTCGTTAACTCCTATAAGCGACTTTGGGGAGGCGGTGAAGCGCCGAGCTATGTCTCCTGGGGTCACAATAACCGAAGCGCTTTGATTCGCGTTCCTTTGCACAAGCCAGAAAAGGCTCAGTCGACTCGCATCGAATACCGGGCGATGGACTCAGCCGCAAATCCCTACCTTGCCTACGCACTATTGCTTGCTGCGGGCCTGAAGGGAATCGAGGAGGGTTACCAGCTGCCTCCAGAAACCGAGGATGATGTTTGGTCGCTCACTGATCTGGAGCGCCGGGCCATGGGCATTGAATCTCTACCTCAATCTCTCGATCACGCGATCAGAAAGCTCGAGGAATCAGAGCTTGCTGCCGAGGTGCTTGGAGAGTCCGTGTTCAGCTATGTGCTTGCCAACAAGCGTCGCGAGTGGGCGCAGTATCGCTCTCAGGTGACACCGTTTGAGATCGAGCAGAACCTCCGCACCTTGTAATGACACTCGCTCGATCTAGCTCACTCAGTGAGCTGGCACGCCTTGGTTTTGAGGAGCTTTCGGAGACGATCCCGAAACTCGATGAGCTTGTTGGCCTGGTAGGGGATGTGGGGCACGCAGCCCTTGCTCCAATTAGCTCTTCGCCTTCGCCCGACAGGGCATTGACCGCGCTCATTGAACTATCCAGACTTCATAAAAAGGAAATTGTGAAGCTGCTGTCCAATCCGCAGCAGGCCTTGAGACTGTGCGCGGTATTGGGGGCTTCTGACGGGCTAACTGAATTCATCCTCCGCCACCCAGAATCGCTTGAGACATTCCGCGTCACTCCAAAACTCGAGAACCCCTCGCACTTACCCACCAGCTCGAGGGATGAATTGCGCATTAGCTACTACCAGGCACTCTTGCGGATTGCAGATTTCGACTTGAGTAGCCAAACTCCGCTCGACATCGTGCCTCAGGTAACGCGGGCATTGAGCAACTTGGCCGATGCAACCATTCAAGCGGGTATTGAGGTTGCTAAGACTGAGCTGTTGAGCGAGGGAAGGGTTACCGAGGACGCACTTGCTGATCTTAAGTTCTCCGTGATTGCGATGGGAAAGACCGGAGCGCGCGAGTTGAACTATCTGAGCGATGTTGACGTTATCTACGTAGCCTCGGGGGAGTCTGATAACTACCTAGACACTGCAACCAAGCTCGCAAC